>JAQVBK010000437.1 GCA_028690365.1 Candidatus Cloacimonadota bacterium | reverse complement strand
GTCAATCAATCTGTATTTTCTCTTGTGTCCGCCACCTCTGTGCCGGCATGTAATCCTGCCGTGGTGATTTCTTCCAGCTTTCTTTGGTAATGGAGCCAGAAGTGATTTTTCCGGTTCTGTTTTGGTTATCTCTTCAAAAGTATAACCGGTTTTGTATCTCAGTGTTGGAGTGATTGGTTTATATTTCTTTATTCCCATTATTAACTCCTATTAGCTTTCGAAATCCGGTATAGTATCACCGGAACGAAGTTTCACTATCGCTTTTTTCCAATCAGCTCTGTAACCGGAGAATCTTCCCTGTCTTTTAGGTTTACCTTTCATTCTGATAGTGTTGACATTAACTACTTTTACAGGAAATATCTTCTCGATAGCTTTCTTTATTTCGATTTTATTTGCATTGATGCTCACTTTAAAATTGTAGCAGTTCTGTTCTTCTTTGAGAGCAGTTCCTTTTTCTGTAACCAAAGGAGCAATCACTATTTCTCTTGGATGATTAACCATTGAATACCTCCTCAGCTCTCTTGAGTGCGCTTTCTGTGAAGATGAGGTATTTTGCCTTCATTACTTCATATGCATACAGACTGTCTGCTCTGTCTGTAGAAACATACATTATGTTACTGAATGATTTAATGATATTTGAATTAGAATCATTCATCAGAACTAATTTATTTCCTCTTTCAGGAACTACTTTTTCCAAAAGGCTGATTGCCATTTTGGTATTTGGTTTGTCATAATTCAGGTCTTCAATAACAAATACGTTTCCAGCTTTTGCTTTTTCAGACAGGGCAATTTTTAATGCCAATCTTTTTTTCTTTTTTGGGATAGGTCTGAACCAATCTTTTGGTTTAGGACCAAATGCATTGCCGCCACCAACTCTTACCGGGGTTCTTACATTACCCATTCTTGCATTACCGGTACCTTTTTGACGAAACAGCTTTCTGCTGCTTCCTTTTACCTCGGAACGTCCTTTGGTAGATGATGTACCTTGTCTCTGATTGGCCATGTAAAGAGTAATCACTTCATAAAGAACAGCCTCAGGATTTTTTGCTTCATGTGTGAACAAAGTTTCCGGAAGCTCAATCTTTCCTAATGATTCTCCTGTTGTTGAATATTTTATTGCCTCTAACATTATATCATCTCCTAGAATTGTGCTTTCTTAAGCAACACTATACTGTGACGGTGTCCCGGGACAGCTCCGTTGATAAAGATAAGATTCTTTTCCAGATCAACTTTGATTATCTTCATGTTTTTTACGGTAACTCTTTCAACTCCCTTGTGTCCTGGAAGCTTTCTGCCTTTAGCAACATGACCCGGAGTGGCACATTGACCTATTGAACCGGGACCTCTGTAAGATTCATGAACACCATGAGTTGCCTTGAAGCCTCTAAAACCATGTCTTTTCATAACACCGGCATAACCTTTACCTTTGGAAATACCATGGATAGTTATAAGCTCATTCTCTCTAAACATATCTATGTTCAGTTCTTCACCCTGTTCAATGTTTTTGTATTGATGAAGTCTGAATTCCTTTATGACTTTATATGCTTCAGAATCATGTTTATCGAAATGTCCGGTTAATGGTTTGTTAATCTTCTTTTTATCGCATTGCATGAATCCAAGCTGAACAGCATCATATCCGTCTTTTTCAACAGTTTTTCGCTGAATGACGTGACATGGACCTGCTTTGATAACCGTTACGGGATAGAGTCTTCCATCTTGATCGAATAACTGTGTCATTCCAAGCTTTTCACCTATCAAGCCTACCATTTTCTCTCCTTCTAAGCCTTGATTTCAACATGCACACCGGCAGGAAGACTTAATTTCTTCAATGCGCCTGTAGTTTGAGAAGTTGGATTGATTATATCAATAACTCTCTTGTGGACAAGCATTTCAAACTGATCCTGTGATTTTTTGTCTACATGAGGAGATCTCAATACTGTGTAAAGAGTCCTTTCAGTAGGCAATGGAACAGGACCTACTATTTTCGCACCTGTATTTTTGGTGTTTTTGACTATTTCAGCCACCGATTTATCCAGTAATCTGTAATCATAGGCTTTGAGTCTTATTCTGATTTTATTTGTTTTTGTATTATTCACAGTTCCCCCGTGAACTATTCTGCTATGTCACCGACAACGCCGGCGCCAATTGTTCTTCCACCCTCACGAATAGCAAATCTCAAACCTTTTTCCATTGCTATCGGAGTAATTAACTCTACATTTACTCTTACGTTGTCACCCGGCATAACCATCTCTATTCCTTCAGGAAGGGTCAATGATCCGGTAACGTCTGTTGTTCTGAAATAGAACTGAGGACGATATCCTGTAAAGAACGGTTTGTGTCTTCCACCTTCGTCTTTAGTCAGAATATAAGTTTCGCCTGAGAATTTGGTATGAGGATTAACTGATTTTGGTGCTGCCAATACCATACCGCGTTCAATTTCATCTTTCTTGATACCGCGAAGGAGTATACCTACGTTATCTCCAGCTTCAGCATAATCAAGTATCTTTTTGAACATCTCTACGCCTATACAAACAACTTCTACTGTTTCTCTGATTCCTATTCTGGATAACTTATCGTTAACTTTA
>JAQVBK010000086.1 GCA_028690365.1 Candidatus Cloacimonadota bacterium | reverse complement strand
TTCATCCAGCTTGCCCTCATTAACTTTTCTCTCAGCCTCCCAAAAGAGATTTGATGTAATCTGATAATCTACTTCAAAATCTTTTCCAGAGGATTCTTCAGCAAAAATAATTCCGGTAGATATTACAAAAACAAGTAGCCAGACAGTCTTTCTTTTCATTATCAGAAGCTGAAGAAATAACTAAGACTGATTGCACGGTCGATAGTTTCTGAAAGTTTATCATTTTCCAGAATATCATACGATAAAAGCTTGATATTGAAACAATCAGATACTTTTATACTCACACCGAAATTTAAAAATCCGTTATTACCTTCTCTCTCTTTCTCGTTATCATTAATCGCCATATCATATTCAAACATCAGATTAACCGTATCGCCTATGGTTTTGTCCATAGCAAAGAAAAAATTCAGATCATTGTCGGTTTTTTTATCTTCCAAACTGTAATTCATTCCTGCATGCAGTCCCAGATTGCCCAGAAACAGGAAGTTTCTGCTAACTACACCGTAGAAGCCTCTGGATTTCATACTGTAGCGTGATGAATCTTCATAGAAAGAGCCGTGTCCCTGAGAATCAAATCCCACAGCTATAGCTGGCATACTTGGACCTTCATCAACAATTCTGTACTTCGCATTGAATTCAACTCTTTTATGCCACACCGGATCCTGATTTCCCACAATGTGCTCTCCACCGTAGCTTACTCCGAACATAAAACGTGGGAATAATCCGACTTTTGCACCTATCAATAAGCCGTTATCTCTATAAACCTTTGAGTACATTTCTACGTTACCTCTCTGCAAGACGCCTGCAGTGGGCAATTCAATCAATTTGCCGACTTCGTAGTCTTCAGCAAAAAGAAAAACAACTGATATTAACATGATCAAAGTAATGTAAGTTTTCATTTCATCTCCTGCTATTTATTAATTTTAAAGGTTTGGGAAATCACTTCTAATTCAATCAATGAATCAAGCTTGTAACCTTCCGGGAAATATACGGAATTGTCTATCAGATAGGCAGTTTTACTTGCTTCATCGTAAAAAGCAAATGCCTGAAAAGTTCCACCTATTGCATGTTTATAATTCTGCCAGCGACCCATAACAGAATATGCTGTAATGCCCGCAATTTCAGTCAATTTATATCTTACATGATCGTCATTAAAATCATCACCTTCATAATACTGTTCACCTATTCTCTTTCTAGTTTTTACCAGCCACTCTTTGTCTACTTCATTTTCAGCCATTTTCTCATAATAAACCGCAAGATAACGATCTGAAGACTGATTCATGCGTGCCAGAAAAGAGATGAATCTGTTAGAAGAATCATTTCGGAAAACAACATAGTTTTCAGGTATCTTCATCGACCATGGCAAATTTCTGAAACTTTCAGCGGTTCTGACTTTTCTTTTATAAACCTGTCTATTCATTCGTTGAACAAGTTTTTTATAGAATTGCTCAAAAATCTCATTGCTTTGAAGCATAATCAGCTTATTAAGACTTTCAGAGTTTTCAGCAATTATAAACACAACTATCTGATCGTTTGCCCAAAGATTGTTTTCAGCAAATATGGCTACTCCGCTTTCATTGATACTATCTGAAGTTTCCTTTGTTAGTCTTTCCTTAACAAATCCGGCAAGTTCTCCCCTTGAATCCAGAGCCGCCAGAAAAATCAGGTTTTTATACTTGTGAAACTGTTCAATGGCTTTGAAATCAGCTCGTTCCAGAAAGAAATACTGTTCGTTTTCTGTTGTAAATTCAAATCTTTCCAAACTGTTTCTTAATAAACTTTCACAGCTCTTCCAATCTCCATTCTCAGCAAAAGCATTTATTTTCTGTTGATGACCCCATGCCATTGGTTTTGAGTAATCCATATCACCAGAATCAGGATTGTGCTTTCTCTTACTGCCTTCTCCACAGGAAAATAAAACAATAACTGACAGAAGAATTATTAATTTGAGATGTGCTTTCATTTCATTTCCTTTTTTTTATTATGAAATAGTTAACTCCGGATAAAATAGTTACTACCGCTATTATCCAGAAAAAAAAGTAAATCCCTGTTTTAAAATGATTAATCAAATGTTGATTCAGTAGTCCCGATACAGAATTCAATAGAAGAGCTGCGATAATACCTATCATCTGCAGAACTGTTTTTACTTTACCCCAGATATTGGCAGCAATGATTATTTTTTTCTTGGCATACACTTCGCGCAGGATAGTTACTGCAACTTCCCGAATAATTATTATTAAAACAACTATTAATGATATATAGTGCAGTTTCAGTGTTAATGCCAGCAGAGCTGATACGACAAGAATCTTATCCGCCAGAGGATCCATGATTTTGCCAAAATCGGAAATCACCTGAAATTTTCTGGCAATCATACCATCGAAATAATCTGAAATGCTGGCAACACAAAAGATTAACAAGCTATAAACAGCAGCTAGTTCGTTATTCCAAAAGAATATTGTCCAGATAAAAACCGGAGTCAACAGAATCCGGATAATTGTTAGTAAATTAGGAACGTGTCTAATCATTAATTCTCCAAACACTTCATTTTTGGTACAAGTATAAATGTAGAGACTAACTGAGCAAAGCAGTTACTGAATACAAGTAAAATCAAAAATCTATCACTAAGAACAGAATCAATATATTTGAAATAAAACAGTCCATAGTAAACTGACACCAACAGAATAATGGGTAGAAACATCAACAAAAAACTGCTTTTAATAATCTTTTTCTTTCTCATTTTTGGACTACCACCGGATTTTCTGTAAATTAACCAGAAGCCATCAGATTTTGTTTCGAAGTATCTTCTCATAATCATAGTAAAAATAATAAAGAAAACAGCAGAACCCAGCAATACATAATCAATATAAAGATTGGTTTTACTTTGCTCTGATAACAAATCTACAAAAGATTCTTCGTCAAATTTGATAAATGCTTTTTCGTCCGTCTCCTCAATTGTGCCTTTCAGTTGTTTTAACTCGTTTTCTCCGAATAAACCCTCCGTGGTCAAAATTATCAGGATCTCCGGCAGTTGTTCCGGCTTTAGAAACAAAGAGGATGACTTAAGATTGAATTCGTTAACCAGTTCATCATAAATTTCTTTCTTGTCTTTTAAAGTAATTGATTGAATGAAGTCTAACTTTTCTATTTTTTCTTTAATCTGTTCGATTTTTTTTTCAGATGCAACATTGAATGAGATATTGCTGATTTGTTGAGAAAATCTTCTGTTCTGATGATATCTTATGATTTCTACTCCAGAGAAAGCTAACCACAGAAAAATAATAATTAAAACCTGACTAAATATTGATTTTTTCATACAATTATTAATTTCCCATTTTCTATTTTAGATTGCTTTTTGTATTCTGAAAGTTCTCTTTTTGCAGAAGCAATAATTGATGTTCCACCTTTTATTGCATAATCAAATACTTCATGCAAATGTTTTTGCGTCTCTTCATCAAAGTATTCGTCATAATCATCCAGCATAATTATAAAAGGTAATTGAATGACTGCCCTGATTATCTCCACTATTCTCTGTTCCGAGAAAGAAAGCTTTCCTGCTTTTTCATAAATTTTATCTGACATCAAAACAGACTCCAATAAGCTGTTTATTCTGTCTCTTTGTCTCTTATTGGGATTAATAAAGGGAATGATCAGATTTTGCCAGATAGTCTGTTCAGTCAGAAGCCTTGGAATGCGATCTATCAAAATCGTACCCTGTTTATTTTGGTAAGACTTCAGAGGTTTATCTTTCAAAGTAATAACCCCCTCGAAATTATCATACTCGAGTCCAAGAGTTTTCAAAAGTAGACTTTTACCGCTACAGTTATTCCCAATAATTAAAGCATTTCTACCTTGAGTCAGATAGAAACTCTCTACTTCCAGAACCGGTTTATCACCAGAGTAAATTTTCAGATTTTCAATTTTTAACATAATTAATTCTGTAAATTATCATCCTTTTTTTTAAGTTGTTTTTGTTTATAAATATTTTATCAGCAACTTTCAGGTCAACCTTTTTTATCAAAGATTTCAGTTCACTCTCTCTTTGTTCAGGATAAACGAAAAAGGCTTCTCCTTCATCACTCATTAGGTATTTAACTGATTTCACCAAGTCAGCCATATTGCAGAGTATTTCCTGCCTCGACAATGCTTTTTCAGGATATGGACTAGCTTTTCCACTTTTTAAAGAGAAATAAGGTGGATTTGCAACAATCAGATCAAACATTTTTTCAGTAAAAAACAATTCTGATCTCTTTAGGTCACCTTCTGTAAAATTTATATCAAGCTTAAGTAAATCCCTATTCATGCACGACAAATGAAATAATTCAGGCTGAATCTCCAACCCACTGATTCTCCAGTTACTCCTGTACAAGGATAACATAATCGCAATAATCCCGTTCCCTGAGCCAAGATCAATGACGTTTTTTTCTGTATTTTCATGGTTATCAAGTACAGTTTCCACAAGTCTTGCAGTATCATCGCAAACAGACTGTCCTCTTTTCAACTGATAGATCACTTTGTTATCTATCGGGAGTTCAACTTTCAGAAGCTCACTTTCCGGAAACTTATCTAACATTTGCATCAGATTCCTCTAAGAATCGGCATCTCCCATGGTTTTTTGAGGAAATAACTGAGGACAATTTTCCTCTTTCCCAGAATCTCATCGGGAACACCAGCTATTCCTTCTCCCATCACCAAAAACTCATTAAACACTTTTTGTGTTTTTTCTGCAGCTTCTGCAATTATTCTGACTCCATCAGTAATCATCTCAGTAGTGGTTTCTGAGAGCAGATTTGTGTTACAGATTAATTCGGTGATATTGAGTTGAGATGATTTCTGGAGCGAATCAATCATATATAAAATGTTATCAACACTGTTAGTGAAAGGTCGTTTTGTGTTAACCACCATTTTCATTTCATAACCACGCTTAACCAAATTATCAACAAATCTTGCCAATATCCTGCAACCTGCAGGATCTCCTCCCACATCAAGGATGACCTGTTTTCCCCAATCCTGAACTGCGCCCATGATTCTGGGAGACAACATCGGCAAGTCAGCATGACTGTATTCGCCCTGAGGACTGATAACTTCAATTCCCATTTTCGCAAATTCATCTCTTACATCACGGCTGCGAAAATATGGATTAACCACATCCAAATCTGCCAAAATCACTTCTTCTCCCCTATCTCTCAAATCTTTTGCCAGATTAATAGAATATTCGCTTTTACCGCTGCCGTATGCACCAATTATTATATATGCTTTCTTTTCTATTTTCATAAATTCCCCACTTCTATAAATTCTTGTATCGATTTTTCATAATTGAAATCATGTTTGTTAAACGATGTTCATAAGTTTCGTTATTCAATATTTTTTTATAAGCTGCTTTGGCAATTTTCTCCCTTTCAGTGGAGTTTTTGCTGTAGTATTTTACCAATTCCGTTATTTCATCAATTTCATTGAACGTAACAATTTCTTTGCCTATTTCAAAAATTTCTTCCAATTGTTTCTTATAATCAGTTAAGAGAAATGAACCACAAGCCGGAACATCAAAGACTCTTTGATTAACCGAGTTTTTCATTTGGCAGCTTGTCATATTGAAAACCAATGCTGACTTATTATAAACAGTAGGCAAATCTTCATAATAAAGAGCTTCTCTACCTATTCTATAGCGATTATCAAGAAATCTGTCCCAATTGGGATCACCAAAAATCATCGGATAAAAATCACCTAACTTCTTAATCCCTGATAAACGATAAATCTGAGTTGCCCTCCACAAAACTGCAGCTTCAAAATCTGCTCTTTGCTCTGTATCCTCAAATCTAAAATTTGTTCCCGATTCTTCCAATTCCTTAATACTATCCGCAACATACCTGCTATCGCTTTGAAGAAATTTATCTGCGGTCTTATCCAGTAAAAATAACAAATCTTGTCTGTGAATAAAACTTCTCATGTTTTTGTGAATTCCAAACACCATACTGCTGCCAACAAAAGAGACATTATACTCTTTTTCCAGATTCAATGGTCTGAACACTGAAGGCATTGTTGCCAAAGGTAGATAGTCGGTCTGATGATAACCGATTTTTTTTAAGTCTGGTATATAATCTCTGTCCCAGACAAAAATATTACAAAATGGAGAGATATTGGTTTCGTAGCTTTGCAGAACTATTGTGGGGCTGTCTACATACCATGACGCAAAAGGAATTTCCATGTCACTAAGAAGCTCGGTTAATCTGCCACCCCGATCAAAACCGAGATGATTGATGGTAAGTACAAAATCAGGTCTGAACTCGTTGATTACCTGCAGAAAATTATGTATGAAAACTGAATAATCCATCTCCTGTTGTTCTATGTGCAGATATCGGACATTATGCCCAAGGCTTTGTAGTCCGGTAATACATTCTCTCGACAACACATAACTGGAATCGATAAAAATCACATTACATTTTTCTTTCGCAAATTTTGGGTATTTCCATTCACCCGAGACCGAAAACCCTGATTTTCCTGATAACCTCTTCTTTAGGCCTGAATAATAATCAGGGAACAATGATTCAACTGAACGAAATTCCAACAGATCGTATTCTTCCGCAATTTTCCTTACCAGATCAGAGGTTTCATAATATTCATAACCAACTACAAAAAAAACATTTTCTGATAAATTTTCCAAATTTAAGTAATGAAGTGCCAGATTAAATAAATGTTTATCTGCTTCAACAACAATAATCTTATGAGTCGGATATTTTTCTATCAATAGAGGTATAATGTAACCTAATCCCATTCCCAAAATAACAATCGTCTGTTTTTGCGAATTAAAGCCCTGTACTATTTTCTCAGCTTCTTTAATTGGATAATAATTGCTGTGAATTGTAGTTTTCTCATTTCCTTTCAAAGCGATCAATCCGGGAGTATTCTCTCTGCTTTCAGTTAACTGGTAGTTTCCGCTTCTGGGGCAAAACCCGTTCTTTATTTGAAACCTGGCAACCTTTTTCTGTTCAGCGTTTTTTGATAATTGCGTTTTCCGTTCAATAATCTTGTAATTCAATGAGAATAAATCGCTAATCATAACCACCTCTAATTTATTGTAACAAAATCTGTTAGCCTTTATAATGTTTAATGAAGCAAAAAAAAGACTATGCCGAATGTGTCAACTGTAGTTTGTCATAAGAACGATATCACTTAAATAAACCGGCAGATTAGCCATATATAGATGATGATGGATAGCTCAGCAAGATTCTCTCTTTAAGATAAGATCACAACTTGACATGAAATCGGTTAGAAAATCTTTCGAGCTCAAAGTAGTAGTGCATTATGAACTGATGCATTAATTTTTCAAAAATAATTAACTGCAGTAACTCAAAAAATTATTAGAAAAACTCAGATTGTTTAAATAGTTGGTAATAGTAATCAAGGAGATAAGATTGTACGACTGTAAAAATCTGAAAACAAATTATGAAGGACATGAATTAGTATACCAAACACTTAAAGCTCAGGGTTCAAAGGGCTGGGATACACCAGAATACTATAAAAATTTCAAAATTAGGGTAGAAACCCTTCTTCAACAGGTTGATATCTCGAAAGAGTCTACTTTTCTTGAACTGGGCTGCGGAGCAGGAAATATGACTTTCTGGTTTGCCGAAAAGGGATATAGAACCTATGGCGTCGATATTTCTCCCACTGCAATTGCCTGGGCAAAAGATGAAGCTGAAAAACGGAATCTTCTAATTGATTTTAACGTCGGCAATGTTTTAAAGTTAGAGGAATTTTCTGATAATTTTTTTGATGTAGTATTTGACGGACACTGCTTTCATTGTATTATCGGAGTAGACAGATACAATCTTTTATCAGAAGCTTATCGTATACTCAAACCTGGAGGTTATTTAATAATCAACTCAATGTGTGGAGAAGTTACCCAAGTTGAGATGTTAAAGAATTTTGATGAAAAATCACGGTGTATTATCAACGAAAACTTTGCTTCCCGCTACATTGGTTTACCTGAAAGTATTTTAGGCGAGATCAGGGATTGTAATTTCGATATAATCTTTCATCATGTTCAAAATAGAGAAGATGAAAGAGAATGTGATGACTTGATGGTGCTGGCCGCTAAACCAATATAGTAGAAATTAGAAAGTCTCTGAGATTAGAAAAATTTTAAAAGCAGAAAATAATGAAATAAAACTGACTCCAAAATAAAAGAAGTAATTGAATATGGAAAACTTTGATTATCTGGTTAGAAACTTAGAAAAAATTCATACGACTGAGAATGGAATAATGCGCATCCAAAGGAATCTTGACCTCTATCAGACTGACGTTGTAGAATGGTGTAAAGAAAAAATATCAGACAAACGCAGTACGATAATTAAAAAAGGAAAGAATTATTACTTAACTATCGACAGTATAGTCATCACAATTAATGCCCACAGCTTAACCATAATCACAGCTCACAAAAGAAAGCCGGAAGCTCTCTTACGGATTGTGTAAAACCGGGTAAAAAGCCAGTGATTCAGGAGGAATTTCATGATTAGAAACACTGTAGCATATTGTGGATTGTTTTGTGAATCTTGTGGAGTTTACATTGCAACCATAAATAACGATCAAAAAGAACTTGAAAGAATTGCCACAATGATGAAAACTACAAAAGAAGAAATCGTTTGTAAAGGATGTCGTTCTGATACGTTGAGTAGGCACTGCAGAAACTGTTTTTTTAAACAATGTGCTAGAAACAAAAAAATTGATTTTTGTGAGGAATGTAAAGAGTTTCCCTGCGTCAAATTAATTGAATTCCAAAAAGAAATGCCACACAGAGCTGAATTGTTTGAGTCTGCCCGTTACAGAAAAGAAAACGGTCTCCAAAAATGGCTAAAAAAAATGGGACATGACTATTCATGTCCTGTTTGCGGTTATATCAATTCGCCATATTACATAAAATGCAAAAATTGTAACGCTGAATTTGGGAACATCTTTGTTAGAAGAAATCTAGATTTATTCAGAAAAAAAGAATAATTATCCTGACAAAATCTAAAATTCTTGCAAGATTCCAATCAGCAGCATTAATGAACATCGTCTGCAGTAGCAATCAACAGAGTAATGTAATTGTAGTTATCAATGCGGTCATGAATAACTGATTGAGAAATTTTATTTACCAACACAAGTCCCAGCTTGGTCATCTTCTCTTCTGTCCAAGTTTGTACCCCATACTGTTTTTCATTTATATCAACATCATCAATCGAGGTATCAAAGACAAACTCAAGCTGAATAAAATCTTCCAGACGGCTTCCAGTGAGTTTAATTCTACAACTGTTATTCTTATTGCCGGCTCCAACAAACTCGTATATTTCTTCTATAACCAGATTGGTTTTTAGTGCTGACTCAGCAGATAATGAAAGTTTTTCTGACAACAAGTCAGCTGTCTTACTCACTAATTGTTCATCCGCAGATGGGTAATCGAGCAAAATTGTCGGATTCTTGGTTTCAATCAGATTGTTTATCATGGATGAAAGCAGAGCTATCAAACCACCTGCAGAGATACTGTTACCAAATATCGTTTTCATCCATTCTTTAGGGAGATGATTAACTAAATCGGAGAATTCGCATATTACCCCGACCAGAACTGACAGACTAAAAATGAAACCTACTCTGGAGTCTAATTGATTATTCATAAGAATCAGTTTCAGCCCACAATTGAAAAGGAGAATGGTCAGGTACAACATTGATGCGCCATAAACCGGATTAGGTATAGCAAGAAAAAATCCAGTAAGCTTGGGCATAAACGACATGATTATAAGAATTACTCCCGCATAAATCCCCACAAATCTGGAAGCTACCCCGGTAATCTTGATAACAGGAGTGTTACCGCTGTACGTAGTGTTTGGAATAACACCCATCAATCCTGAAAGGACATTTCCGAATGCATCTGCATTTAATGCGCCTTTAACTGCTGAATAATCGACTTTGTTGAACTGGCGATGAGACACTTCCTGTACCGCCATTGAATCTCCAATTGTTTCTATTGTACTAATTATGGTGGCAATAATAAAAATGACAAAAACTGAAATCGTCTGAGCTGAAAAAGAGAAACTGAAACCCGGATAGCTGAATTTTGGCAGTCCGAAGAGAGCTAGATTTTTCATATTTGAGAAATCTGTAATTCCGCAGATAATGGCAAATAACAATCCCCCAGAGATTCCCAAAACCGGTGCCCACAATTTGAAATATTTTTGCTTCATGGACGCACAGATTGAAGTGATTGCAAAAGTTATAATACCCATTAAGATATTTGATGAAAATGACGATGAACCAGAGTCAATGATAAGATTCGCAGAGAGTTTGGAGAGATTAATCGCAATCATAACAATAACTATTCCCCCGACTACAGGAGACAGTATTTTTCTTAAATGACGTATATTCATTGAAATAAGAATCTCAACCGGAGCGGCTGCTATCGTTAACACAGCAGCCAAAGCCAATCCACCCAGATTAATCGCTTCAATATTGATTGCAATAAAAGAAGCTGCCGGACCCAGAAATAGCAGATATCCTGAGCCGATTGTAAAAGGCTTCAAAACCTGAATGATTATCGTAATCCCACTTACAATTACTGCTGCAAAAATCAGATAGTTGGTTTGAACTATATCTAATCCGCAAGCTCTACTAATTACCATGGGGGCAAAAACAATGCCTGAGAATATCAGTATTACATGTTGAAAGGCCATCATAAAACTAATTCCGGCAGATGGTTTTTCACCTACCTCATATAACAGATTGCGATTGTATTTCATGGCTACTCCTAAAAAAACCTATAATCTAAATTGAAGCTTATTTTTTAGCGTTCTTTTTCTATGAAAAAAAAGGTTGAGAATTCTAACTATGCCTTCGTTACTCCAAAATCAGTTTCATTTTTTTTATCGTCATTTATCATCAGATTCAGTCAGTTTCAACTGCTGTTATTGATATAGCAAAAATAGACAACCTCCATTTTCAATCATTCAGAAGGTTAATAATTCTCTCTGGAATATCACAGAGATTGTCTTCATAGTCTACAGCTCCTGTTAGTATCGCTTCTTTCGGCATTCCATAAACAACACAAGTTCTTTCATTCTGAGCAATAGTTTTTGCTCCTGCTTCGTGCATAAGTTTCAGTGAAGCAGCACCGTCTTTGCCCATTCCGGTTAAAATAACTCCCACTGAATTATGTCCGGCATATTTAGCTACAGATTTGAACAAGACATCCACCGCCGGACGTTGATGCCAGACAAGTGGTCCGTTTTTCACGTTAACATAATATTGATACCCTGATCTTCTCAACACCATGTGATAGTCTCCGGGAGCAATTAAAACCACTCCGGGAATAACTCTATCGCCATCAATAGCTTCTTTTACTTTCATGCTGCAAATTGAATCAAGTCTTTCAGCAAAATGTCTGGTGAAAACCGGTGGCATGTGCTGCACTATAACTGTTCCCGGAATATTTTCGGGCAATCTGGTCAATACTTCTTTAATTGCTTCGGTTCCTCCGGTTGACGCTCCGATTGCCAATATTTTCTCGGTAGTGGTAATGGATATCTTACCAATCTGCCTGGGATTTTCAGTAGAGTTTTCTGTTCTCTGATGTTTAATGTTTGCCGTTGCTGCTGCTCTGACAGCATCAACCAGTTGCATTTCAATTGAAGCAATAGTATAAGATTCGGAAGGTTTGGGAATTACCTGAACAGCACCCAATTCCAGTGCTTTGAGGGCAGTAGAAGAACCACGTTGCGAAACAGAACTAAC
>JAQVBK010000436.1 GCA_028690365.1 Candidatus Cloacimonadota bacterium | reverse complement strand
CTGTGAAGACTGTACAATAATAAAAGCAATTCGAACAAAAAAATCTCTTGTTGAAGAGAAAACAAAGAATAACGGAAAAAGCGTAAAGGTAGCCGCATATCCGGTCTTCGACGATAATGATAAAGTTATAGGGGCTGTAGAATCCGTACTTGATATATCCAAGAGAAAAAATGCAGAAAAGGCTCTTAAAATAAGTGAAAAACAGTACAAAGAACTTTTTTCAACGATGAATAACGGTTTTGTTCTTCATGAGATAATTAAGGATGAAAAAGGCAGACCCTGTAACTACAGATTTCTGGAGATAAATCCTGCATTCGAAAAAATGACAGGTCTTCATGCAGAAGATATCCGGGGAAAAACTTTCTATGAATTGTATCCTAAAGGTAATCCCAAAATTGTGGAGAAATATGGGCGCATCGCCATAACCGGAAACCCGGAAGAATTTACTGATTATAACCCGGCATTTGACAAATATTACAATATATATTCATACAGTCCAAGACCCGGCCAGTTCGCCGCAATTTTTACAGACATAACAGATCTGATTAATTTAAAAAAGCATCAGAAACATTCTCTGCAGCAGATTGAGAAAAATTTTGAACAGCTTGCAATATTAAATGACGAAATCAGAAATCCTCTTCAGGCAATAATTGGTTATGTACTGCTGGAAGAGTTCAGATATTCCTCTAAGGTACTTGAACAGGCAAATTTGATCGACAAACTTGTAAACCGTCTTGATCAGAGATGGCTTGAATCTGAAAAGATAAGGGATTTCCTGAGAAAACATTACCAGTTTGATTAAACTAACTCCCACAAAATTATATTAGAACCTATTAGGATAGAAATTAATTCTTCTTATCCGCTAAGATATTTTTGAATGACGCTCCATTGCGAGATCTTATCTTCAGGCTTATAGACTGCATTTGCCGGACTTGTTGAAGGAAGGATGATCACATCAACATCACTAAATTTTATGCTGAAATCAGGATGAGTTTTTAAAAACAATCTGCCGGCACCTGTTTTACCGTTCAATATAACTACCTTTACAGTCCTGTGCTTCTGAAGAAAAAGCGGGATGTCATTAGGTATTATATCTTTTAGAGAATTGTCAGAGCTCCCCTTTCTTGTACATGATGAAACAACATCCCAGAGTGCTATTTTTTCATCAGTTAATGTCCGAATTTTTGCATTATATGAAAGACTAACATCAATTCCTGCGACTTTTTCCATTATCTTCCAGAAATGATTGTTTTTGTTGCCATAATATTCTTTTTTTTCAAGCGAAATTATGCTGGGAAAACTACCCAGGATTAAAACACGCGGATCTTTTCCGGACACGGGCATTAACCCGCAGCCAAACATCTCCATGTATAATCAAAGATTTCCATCTAATTTAAATCCCTGTTATTAATTTAAACAGACTATATTATCTAATCACTTTCACACCGCATGCCTGCATGCTCATTTATATTAAGAATCAGATAGACTTCTGATAACAAAAAATGGACTCGATAATAATTCGGGGAGCAAGGGAACATAATTTAAAGAATATTTCACTTGAACTTCCAAGAGACAAACTTATAGTAATTACCGGTGTATCGGGCTCAGGCAAATCCACACTTGCTTTTGACACCATATATGCCGAAGGACAGAGAAGATATGTTGAATCTCTTTCGGCATATGCAAGACAGTTCCTTGGCCTGATGAACAAACCTGATGTCGATTCTATTGACGGACTTTCACCCGCAATCTCTATAGAACAAAAAACAACATCAAAAAACCCAAGAAGTACTGTAGGTACTGTAACTGAAATATATGACTATCTGCGCCTTCTCTTTGCCCGCATTGGTGTACCATTCTGTCCTGAACATAATATAAAAATAGAATCTCAATCTCCTGAAAGAATTGCAGATTCAATTGCAGCACAATATTCCGGGACAGTGACAGTTCTTGCACCAGTCATACGTCAGAAAAAAGGCACCTATCAGCATATCTTTAAAGATTTGAACAATCAGGGTTATTCAAGGGCAAGAGTTGACAAAAAGATTGTCAGAACGGATGAAGAAATAAATCTTGAGCGATATGTAAAGCATGATATTGATATTGTAATCGACCGTATAAACCCGGGCGAAGATCGTTTCAGGCTTGTTGAGGCTGTAGAATCAGCGCTAAAAAATTCCGATGGCCTTGTAGTAATTCTCCAGGAAAACGGTGAGGAAAATATCTACTCTTCTAAGATGGCATGTCCTTTATGCGGAATTTCTTATGAAGAGCTTCAGCCGCGAATGTTTTCATTTAATAGTCCCTTTGGGGCATGCACTGAATGCAACGGACTTGGAATAAAAATGGAATTTGATCCGGAACTTATTATTCCGGATAAAAGCAGATCACTTTCTGAAGGTGCTGTTGCAATGTACAGAAATTTCCTGGATGGTTACCGGGTCCAGTATCTTGCAGCAGTAGCAAAACACTATGATTTTGATATATTCACCCCTATAAATGACCTTTCCGACAAACAGTATAAAGCCCTGATGTTTGGTTCAGATGATACAATCAAATTCAATATGAAGATGAAGGGTGGTGATACCTTCTGGTCACA
>JAQVBK010000085.1 GCA_028690365.1 Candidatus Cloacimonadota bacterium | reverse complement strand
TCAATTTATCAAAGCTCATACTGCTGCCTATACTGATGAGACCTATTGCCAAAGCGCAATGAGTCACGAATTCTCTCATACCATACAAGCACCTTTTTCAAATATTGCCTGGAGTCCAACCTGGGAAGCAATCTCTACCGGTACAATTCAGGTAAACCACCATATTAAGGAAGGTCAGGCAACATTTATACAGTCAGTATATATGGATGGAAATCCCACTGGCGATGGTGCGGAATTTCTGCAAAATAGTAGTTATCACAGCGCTGCCAATTCATATACTCAGAGCTCCTCAATAAACAAGCACATAAACGAGCAATCATACGAGTTTGCTATGTTTTGGCGGTTTCTTTACGAAAACAGCTACAAAGGTTCCACAATCAATAAGCTTGGAATTATTAAGAATTGTTTAGAGAGACTTGATATTCAGGCTCAGTCTACTTATTCTCTGGAGAACGAGATAACAGCTTTTAATCAGGCTTTACAGAATACTTCTTACACCGATTTCAATCACGCCTATCTGGATTTTGCCAGAAGATGTATGGTTAATAATGTTGCAGACTCAACCTGGAAACCCTGCCCCAACAACGATTTTTACCTTCGTCCGTATGCTCCCGCCATATATGATACCCAGATACATAACAATTCCACTAACGAATCGTTTGATCGGTCAATAAACAAACCTCTTCTGATGCAGAATATCTATTTATCCTGTTGGAGTGATATAGATAATATTTGTATTCATCTCAGCAAGAATACAACTGACACGGATTTTGGTATTCAGGCGGTTGTTGCCAGTTCTGCAGGTATTTTACAGGAGAATTCAATAATAATGCAGGATGACCTCGAAGTATCTGTAAGCTTTGCACAGATTCCGGCAGGTAGCACTATCTATCTCAGTGTTGTGCGTCTCGATCACGAGACTACTCTTTCCGCTGACTATACTATAAGCTATAACACCCAGAATAACAATGTTTCCGGTACGCTCAGCGGAGATGTCTTGTGGGATAAATCCACCTATACTGTCACCGCAGATCTGGAATTAGCAGAAACAGCTACTCTCACCATTAATCCGGGTACAATTGTTCGGTTTGCGGCAGGGGTAAAATTCGATGTTTTCGGAAATATAATTTTTCATGGCACCCCTGAAGCTCCCATAACATTTATTAATTTAGTTGATGGTCAGCCTTGGGCAGGTATAAGAGTATTTGATTTACAGACCGGTAATACTATTATAAAAAACTGCACATTTAGCGGTGCGAATAAATCAATACAAAACAGATTATCCGAAGATATTCTCGGAGGCGCAGTCTATTGTTTCAATTCAAGCATAACCTTTGAAAACTGCCTCTTTGAGAATAATACTGCTGTCAGTGGAGGCGCAGTTGCCGGCAATTCAGTTTCCAACCTGGTCTATACAGATTGTATTTTCAGAAACAATACTGCTACTGAGTTTGGGGGAGCTATCTTTGCAATGGATCATTCAGATCAATTCTTTTTACGAAGTTTATTCCACGACAATATCTGTTTAGGGGGTGGCTACAATGGAAAAGGTGGAGCTATCTATGCCTACTCGTATAGCGATTTATCCGTCGATTTTTGCGTTTTTACCGAAAACACAGCTGCTTACCATTCGGGTGCTTTTGATCTTGGTGGAGCTTTATACTATGAGTTAAACTCTAATATAGTGATGAATAATAGTATTTTGTGGAACAATTTCCCAACGGAACTTGGTTCTGACTGGCTTGGTGATTATGACATCAATTATTGCAATATTCAGAATATGCCATCTCGATACAGTTATGCCAACGTTATCAGCGCCGACCCTTTGTTTGTTGATGCAGAGAGCAAAGATTTCCGTCTATCATGGGAGAATTACCCCGAAGATGACTCAACCAAATCTCCTTGTATTGATTCAGGTAATCCGGCTTTTCCGCTTGATCCGGACGGTACGATAGTGGACATGGGTTGTTCTGCTTTTTTTCAGTATGAAGTTCAGGAACAGTTTTTACCTCCGTCTGACATTGCAATTTCTTTTAATGATGGTGCTGTAAGTCTTTCCTGGAGTGATTCTATTAGAAATAGACAAGATAGAGCAGTCTTTTATCGGGTATATTCGTCTGATGCTCCCGATGGAGATTTTGAAGAAGATTTGTCCGGCTTTTATGATGGAAATACCTGGTCAGCTTCTTTGACTGAAAATAAGAGATTCTATTATATCAAAACTGTTACTCAGTAGCTTTACTCTTTCACGCTACTAAAGCAAACACTCTGTAACTGCCTGCTGTTTTGATGTATTCTGTCTGAACAGGAGTGCTGTTTATATCTTTATTTCTCATAAAAAGACGCAATCATCAAGAAATACTCCCTTTTTGGAACGAAAATTGTATCAAATTAAGCAGAGCATTGATTTTGGCGATTTTTGGGGTGATAATTATTCTATGAAATAAATCTGTTTACACATGGAGTAAGCGAAGAAATTTTGCTTTGTAATGATTTTCAGTTTATTAAATGAAATGGAGATATCTTATGAAAACATTAGGAATAGCATTTTGCATATTAATTCTTTTCACAAGTGCGGTTCTAAACTCTTTAGAGGCGCAATGGGTTGCAGGAGAATTGCTCGTTCAGTTTGACAAAAAGTTGACACGTGAAGAAGTGGAAGCTTTTCTCAGGGGCAGTAAGAATATTAATTTTAAGCAGAGCAGACTTCTATCCGGTCGTATGAATGCCTGGTTGATAGTTCTGGAGAATAAGTCATCAGAATTGGCTGATGCGATGCAGGAAATTCAATCGATGACACCGGTAAAAGCCATTCAACCCAATCATTATATCGAACAGCGTGAAATTTTCCCTGATGACCCTTACTTCAATGATCAGTGGGGATTGTATAATAATGGAAATAATGGTGGTGTAGTTGGTGCAGATGTTGATGCTGTCAATGCTTGGGAGATAACAACCGGCGGTTACACTGTGGACGGAGATGAAATTGTAGTGGCTATCATAGATAGCGGTTGTGATTTGACTCATCCTGATCTCGGATACTGGAAGAATGTGAATGAAATCCCCGGTAATGGAATTGATGACGATAACAACGGTTATATAGATGATTATGATGGCTGGAATGCTTATAATCATACCGGACAAATTAACTCCAGCTCTCACGGAACACATGTGGCGGGTATTTCATCGGCGATAGGGAATAACAATTTGGGTGTTTCAGGAGTAAACTGGAACTCAAAAGTTATGCCCATTTTAGGATCTTCCAACTCCGAGGCTGTAGTAGTTGAAGCTTATGGTTACGTGCTTGAAATGAGATCTCTTTACAATGAAACCAATGGCGAACTGGGTTCGTATGTCGTTTCTGCAAACTCTTCTTTTGGAGTCAATTACGGCAATCCTGCTAATTTTCCAATTTGGGCAGCTATGTATGATTCTCTTGGCAATGCCGGAGTTCTGAGTTGTGGAGCTACTGCTAATATGGATGTAAACGTAGATGTTTCATTTGATATGCCTACAGCTTGTACCAGTGATTTTTTAATATCAGTCACAAATACTACCCGACAAGATCAAAAAAATGCCACCGCCGGATATGGAGCTGTAAGTATCGATCTTGGTGCTCCCGGAACTCAAATTCGGTCAACTGATCAGAATAGCTCATACAGCTACAAAACAGGTACTTCCATGTCTTCTCCTTTTGTGGCTGGAGCAGTAGCATTGTTATATTCCGCTATACCTCAAAGTGTGTTTAATGAGTACTCTGAAAACCCGGGGGAACTGGCACTTTTTGTTAAAGATTGCATTTTGTCAGGGACTGATCCGTTGCCTGCTCTGGAAGGCATTACGGTAACCGGTGGCAGATTGAACCTTTACAATTCGCTTCTTCTGGCAAACAATCATTTTGAAGTAGGTGGGGCGATAAGTGAAGATGTTGTCTGGAATTCATCAATTGTCTATGTAGTTGACAATGTAGTTATAGAAAATAATGCTTCTGTTTCGATTCCTGAGGGAACAATTATCTTTTTTGACGGAGAATTTTGTATAGATGTTTATGGAAGCTTGTTTGCTGAAGGAACTAATGAGCAGCAGATAGTATTTACTGTTTTTGACTCTACAGGTTTCTACAATACCGAAATCTCTGAAGGAAGCTGGAAGGGAATTCGATTGATTGGTTCAGGCAACGATTCGTCACAAGTTATTCTGGAACACTGTAAATTTGCCTATGCCAAAAAATCATCTGTTGATGAAGAAGATTTTTCAGCACTCTTCATTGATAATTATCCCAATATTACAATCAGCGATTGTTTGTTTCAAAATAATATTGGTTATGAAGGTGGAGCTCTGAAGATTATTGAAGCAGAGATTGATGTTACCGGATGCCGGTTTATCAATAATTCTGCACTTGCTTCCGGTGGTGCGATTTATTCTGATGAGAGCACGATAAGTATATCCGATTGCGGATTTGAAACAAACACTTCTGTGCTGGGAGGTGCTGTTTCATTCATTAATTCTGAAGTATCACTCAATACGAATGAGTTTATTGAGAATTGTGCCCAAGGTAATTCTGAAGTTTCAGCCGGAGCTTTGTATCTGCAAGAAACATCGGGGCATGTAACCGGAAATATTTTTGTCTCAAATTCTGCAGAAGAGTCAGCAGGCGCAGTCGGGATTTTGAATAGCTCCAATCTAACTTTGCTCAAGAACGAGTTTGATGCCAATAACGGATCAAACAAAGGTGGGGCAATCTACTTGTCAGGCTCTGACGGTATTTTCATTGTTAACAATCTGATAGTTAATAACCTGGGATTGGAAGGAGGAGCAGTTTCTCTGCAATCGTCTACTGCCGAACTATATAATAACACAATCATTAATAACTATTCACTGAATGGTGGCGCTCTATTTATGTATGAAAGCAACGCTGTTCTTATGAATAACATCTGTTATACGAATTTTGCTAACCAGGATGGAGCTGAGTTCTATATATCAGATAGCAATCTGGAGATTTCATTTTGCAATTATGAGAATGCGGACAACAGTATTTTTATTTTAGGCGATAGCTCTTTGGATAATGAGAACAACATTTTTAATAATCCGGAATTTTCTAATGGTGAATTGTATCCTTATCAGTTATCTCAAAATTCTCCTTGTGTAGATTCCGGAAATCCTGCCTCAAATTCATGGTCCTATCTTCCTCAAACTGATCTTGCCGGAAACAACAGAATTATTGGAGAGATAATTGATATTGGTGCGTATGAATACTATGCTGTAAATTCTGATGCACCGGGCGTTGTGAAGAATAGTCTCATCTCAAATTATCCGAATCCATTCAATCCGGCAGGTGCAGACAGAAGCAATTTTACCCGGATAAAATTTTTCATTTCCGATAGTGAGATAAATAAAGTGAATATCGAGATCTTCAATATTCTTGGTCAGAAGATCAAAACAATAACCTCTGCGGAGATAAATCGTTGCGGTTACTTCGAAGTTAACTGGAATGGTAGAAATGAAGATAACGAGATGATAAGTTCGGGAGTCTATTTGTACAGTCTGGTTATCGACAACAAAAGAATTGAAACAAAGAAAATGATGGTATTGAGATAATCATTTTAATAAAAGTAGAATCGTGTATAAAAAGGAGGTTCAGTGAATCAAAAAAATAACAAAGTATGCCCGGTAGAAATGGCGGGCGGATTAGACAATATTCTGCGTAGAATTGCTCAGAATCCCCAAAAAATCCTGAAACCATATATAAAACCTGGGATGTCGGTACTTGATCTGGGATGTGGTCCCGGATTCTTTACTGTAGAAATAGCGAAACTGCTTAATGGTTCTGGAAAAGTTATAGCAGCAGATCTGCAGCAAGGTATGCTGGATAAGATTACTTGCAAAATTGCAGGGTCCGGTTTAGAAAACCAGATATCTTTGCATAAATGCAAAGAGGATACAATTGGAGTCTCAGAAAATGTAGATTTTATTTTAGCTTTTTACATGATTCACGAAGTGCCAGATCAAAAGAAACTCTTTACAGAACTGGTTTCTATCCTGAATGCTAAGGGAGAAATGTTGATAGTTGAACCGAATTTTCATGTGTCAGAAAATGATTTTAAGAAAATGTTGCAAATATGCGAAGTATCAGGTTTCTCAGCGATAGCATATCCGAAGTCTTTTATGAACAGGTCAGTACTTCTGAAAAAGAATAAACATTAACAGAAAATAGTTATGTGAGGAGATAGTATAATGAGGATATTAATGAAGGCGTTTTTATTATTGTCTGTTTCAGTAGTTTCCAGCTTATTGTGGTCAGTTGATGTAATTACTCTTTCCGATGAATCGATTGCAAATTGGGAAGTTGAACAAAGCTTTTGCAGAGAACTGGAAGAAGTCTCAGCTTATGTATTTGATACTTTGTATTATGAAGATGTGGTTTATCTGGTTGATACTAAGTCCCCGGCGATTCGCATTATGTCTTTGACCGGTGAATTGCTGAAAAGCTTCGATCGTAAAGGGGAAGGACCGGGAGAGTTGATTCAGCCTTCATATATCTGGCTGGATAAAGCTGATAATTCTATCTGTTTGTATGATGATGGAGATTTACAGATTAAAAGATATACTACTGATCTGACTTTTCGCTCACAACAACGATTAGAATACAACTATATTCCAACCCGCATCCATTACATGAACAATAATGAGATAAAACACTTTTCTTCCGTTGAATTTAGCGATAAAGGTATGATTTTTGCCCATAATGTGAGTTTAGTTCACGATGACCAGGAGAAGGTTTTATACAGCACCGATTTTCATATGTTTATTAAAGGCTGGTACAAACATGAACAGCCCCTGATTTCTGTTCTGGATAATAAACTGGCGATAGGTTACTATTCTCGTCAGCGTTTTGAAATTGATATTTTTGATGAAAACGGCAATTTAACCCAAAAATTTACTGCTCCGGTAAAACCTCTACCCTTAGAAAAGAATGATTTTAAAGATAAAGAAGAGTATGCAAAAAAAGTGATGAATAACATGCCAAATCTTAAAATTGATAAGAGTATTTATGGTTATCATCCTGTCTTTCTTTCTTTGACTGCTACTGATGATAATCTGCTTTGGGCTTTGTGTCGGGATAACCAAGGCTGTTTTTTCAGGGTAATCGACGGAAAAAAACAAATTGCACAGCTCCGACTTACAGAACAGAATCCAACGTTTCCACACCTAAAAGGTGATTATCTGTATCTAATTGATGGCAATGAAGATGATGGATATACATTTGTTTCTTATAAGATTTTGAGATAGTATTAAAGACAGGAAACACAGGATTTAATGCTTCTTGTTAAACACTTTTATAACTAGTCTTTTTTTACGAAATCATAAATAGAGTGCTATACACTATACCGTATTTTGTATCGGCTCCCTTCAAATATTTTGACAGATGCCACATGTAAGTGTTCATCGTTATCTTATTTACGTTCGTTTACTACTTCTTTTAAAATATTTGTCCCATTGATGGCTGCCGGAAATCCGGCGTAAATAGTCATTAATAAAATTATCTCCCTGATATTTTCAATTGTCAAACCGATATTGAGTCCTGCATTGATATGAAATTTGAGCTGCGGATGTGCATTACCTAAAGCAGTCAATGCCGCAATGGTTGCTATTTGGCGATGCTTCTTATCGAGGTTGTCTCTTGAAAAAATATCACCGTAACAATATTCAAGCGTAAATTGTACTAACTCTGGCGAAAAGTCATTGAAATTTGCCCTAAGTTTATCTGCTTGCAAACTGTCTAATTTAGACAGTTCTTCTTCACCTGACTTAAGTCTATCAATTTTATTATGATTTGATGCAGCTTTCCCAAGAGTGTCTTTGATTCCGTGTTCCTGTCGTTCTTTTATAACTTCTTTTAAAGCATTCATAGCATTAATGCAACTTGGGAAACCTGAATATACAGACATCTGCAAAATTACTTCTTTTACTTCGTTTATTGTGCTTTTAGTATTCAATGCTCCATTGATATGTACTCTCAATTGTGGCTGTGCAGTTCCCATGGCTGTTAAAGCAGCAACTACTGCAATCTCTTTTGATTTAAGATCAAGACCGTCTCTTGAATAAATATCACCAAAAGAATACTCAATAATAAACTTCCCTAAATCAGGGGAAATATCCTTTAGGCTGTTAATGACTTTTTCACCGGCTTCACCGTCTATTTCTTTGAGCTTTTCCCAGCCTTTCTTAAATCTGTCTGATTGTTCCATAACTTCGTCCTTTTCAAAAATTTATTTTATAAACATTCTATATCAAGTTAAGCCATGTAGTTACAATGCTCGGTAATGTCTTAAGCAGTTCCTAAGCTGCCTAACCATAGTTGAGTCATTATCAAATCAGCATTACAGCCAGCATAGAACCTATTTAAGTATTCTGTTGCTAATTCAACGAAAAACATGGCTCATTATTATATTTCACAGCAACATAACACTTCTTTCAAGTATTCTGTTGCCTGAACAACAGAACACTTTAATTGATCGAAGCAAATTAGTGAAGCAAAGTGTTTAATCATAATATTTTAAGCTCCGATTAAATTTGTTTGGGAATTTCTTTTGGGCGTAATTCTTGTCAACTGGAAATAAAATCAAATGTATTTTTACATAAATTACCTGACGGAGATTTATGAACTGTTCCTGCTTCATCATCCGCCCTCCTTTTTGAGAAAAAATAACAATGCAAGATTTTTGGGGAAACTCTTATTCTGCCCGTGATAGGGATTATGTTAATGTTTCTCCACTTCCACTAACCCCCAGCAATCCCAAAACTCAGATCTTCCAGGCAGATAAATCGGCAACCACCGGATAGCGACAACCGACTGACGAGATGAATTGTGGTTGTGCTTGTTAACGGTATTTTTTTATTTTATAAAGTCTATTAGAAGACCAATCCCTAAAGTTACAATGAAAAAAGTAATCAGTCCCAAAAGATATGAAACAGGAGCTTTAAGATAATTCAGTATTTTCCTTTTGTCAAAAAATTGACCTGTAGCCCAGAAAGCATAGATGAAAATTAAGTTAGCAGCGTAGCTTAGAACTTTAGTTTTTGTTAAACTTCCTACTGCACCAAGAAAAGAGAACATTAACATCTGCATTCCACTTATATAAAGTAACATAATCAGAATCTCATAAATGTTAAAATCATATTTTCGATAGAAAATTTGAATCCATATTGCTACAAAAACTGACATTAAAATGTTTAAATAACCATAATTTTTAGTTAGCCATTGAAATAATAGATTTACTGATGAACCAGAAACATCAATTTGCAAATCTATGTACTCATCCTGAAAATCAAAAAATTGAACAAACAATGCGTAGATAAGTGAACAGATTATAATAAACAAAATTGGTTTTACAAGTTTACTTCTGTCTTCGGAAATATATAGCTTAATATTATGACCAGGTCTGATGAGTAATTCTTTTATTGTATGGAAAAATCCTTTTTCCAGGTTTAGAATACTTCCAATTTCGGATAAGAAATAGCGACCATTTATCCTTTCAACTTTTAGAGGCTGTCCGCAGTTAGGACAATAATTTCCTTGAAACTCATTCTTACATTTTTTGCACAAACTCATTATTTCAATCCTTTTGAGGTAATTTGATATTATTACTTTGCTTCTGCCTCAATAAATTGCCGTTGACGGTAGCGTGTATGAGTAGTGGCTGATTATGGGGCACTTTCCTGTCAAGATATGATGAACCAGATGCGAGGCGAATGCTTGAATACGCTACAACCCGCGCCATTACTTATACAAGATGTTATGGGCTGAGGTTTGATTATCCAATTAATATCCAATCTTCTTTACTTGAAAACACAACTGTCCCAGCACCCACGTTACCTTTTCTTTCTAAAATATTAAATCTATCAATAGTTCTCATAATTCTTTTGTTTCTGTTCCTTTTGAAACATTGCATATTTCTTGGCAATCTTTATTTGAAATTTCACTCTTTTCTTTTACAAAGAGAACAGCCTCAATCTGTCTTTCATTTGGATCCAATTTCTGTAAGGATTCTTTATTGAAAATATTCTCTTTAAAGATGACCCCAAAATCTCTACCTATGTTCTAAGAATCAGGTTCTGGCAAATTGAATTCTTTGCATCTAATTCAATTTTATTCCTCCTAATGAATCAAATGCAATTCCAAAGGAACTTTTCCCAAAACCATTTGGTGCTACCAAAATATTGGGTTTGTTTGGAATAAGGTCTAATTGGAAAGGATGATTGCCAATACCTTTTACGTGCATTATCTCAATACTCTTAATTTTCATTCTTCTGAGTCACCGTTTATCGTTTCCATTATTTCTTTAAAACTGTTCAAACCGGCTTCAATATTTTCAATTATTTCGTTTGCCAAAACATCAGGGTCTGGTAAGTTGTCCAAGTCGGTTAGGCTTTTGTCTTTAATCCAGAATATATCCAGGTTGGTTTTGTCTCGTTCAATAATTTCAGAATACGTAAATTTTCGCCATCTGCCTTCGGGATTTGTTTCGCTCCACGTTTCTACTCGTTTGTTGCGGTTTTCGGGATTATAGAGTTTTACAAAGTCTTTCAAATGCTCCGAAGTCATTGGGCTTTTCTTGAGCGTATGGCTTATATTACTGCGGTAATCGTAAATCCAAACTTCTTTTGTCCAAGGGTCTTTTGAAGCTGGTTTATTATCGAAAAACAGAACATTTGCTTTTACGCCTTGTGCATAAAATATCCCTGTTGGCAGTCTTAAAATCGTATGCAACTCGGTTGTTTTCATTAATTCTTTGCGAACCGTTTCGCCTGCTCCGCCCTCAAACAAAACATTGTCTGGAAGGACAACGGCTGCTTCGCCTGTGAGTTTTAACAGCGTTTTTATGTGTTGTAAAAAGTTGAGTTGTTTGTTGGCTGTGGTTGCCACAAAATCCTGACGATTGATAATATAATCCTGCTTTTCCTGTTTGCCTTCTTCGTTGGTAATGGTCATACTGCTTTTTTTACCAAACGGCGGATTTGCCAACACATAATCGTAGCGAATACCATTGTCGGAAACCAAAGCATCTGCCGAAGAAATGAGTGTTTCTCCGTCAATTTCGCCAATGTTGTGCAAAAACATATTCATTAATGCCATACGGCGAGTATTGGCAACAATTTCATTACCGTAAAAGGTTTTGTTTTTTAAAAACTCTTTTTCTTCCTTATCTAATTCCTGATTTTTAATAAAATCGTAAGCTGCCAAAAAGAAACCGCCCGTACCGCAAGCAGGGTCGATAATGGTTTTCATGGGTTTGGGACGAACACAGGCAACCATTGTTTTGATTAATGAACGAGGCGTAAAATATTGCCCGGCACCGCTTTTGGTGTCTTCTGCATTTTTCTCCAACAATCCTTCGTAAATCTTGCCTTTTACATCGGTTCCCATAAAGCTCCATTGCTCTTTATCAATCATATCAATGATTTTTAAGAGTTTTGAAGGGTCTTGTATTTTGTTTTGACTTTTTACGAATATTTGTCCCAAAGTTCCTTTTTCGCTGCCTAAACTACGTAGCATTTGGTTGTAAAAATTTTCCAGTTCCAAACCACGTTTTTGCGACAGCGTTTGCCAGTCGCAAGTTTCGGCATCGGGTAGTTCAACACCTTCGACATTTTTAAGTTTCGGAAATTTTAAACCTTTATTGTAAGGTGGTTTGTTTAGTTCGTCTGCCATTTTCAGGAAAAGCAAATAGGTGATTTGCTCTAAATAATCACCATAACCCACGCCATCGTCTCTAAGAACGTTGGCAAAATTCCACACCT
>JAQVBK010000435.1 GCA_028690365.1 Candidatus Cloacimonadota bacterium | reverse complement strand
AGTCTTCCAGTTTTCTTTAAACGGACTTCAGGGTGATAGTCTCCAAATTGATTCAAAAATCAATCTTTCGGAATTTGAGATCAGTCGTTATTATCAGGATGCTGACGGACAATTGAAAGGTGAAGTAAAAATAGAAGGAGATTTAACTGCCCCAAAGATCAACTATTCACTAAGCAGTGAAGAAATTTCTGTCAAAAATAACGACTTCTATGATGTAATCGTTCAGGGCAACTATGAAAACAATCAGATCTATTTCTTGATAGAACAGGTTTATTGGTTTGGTAACAAAATTTTCATGCAGGGAAGCTATGATATACCGGAAAAGATTTTATTGTCAGAAGTAAAGATAGCAGATTTTATCTATGAATATAAAGGGAATACTTTTGAAGCAGATGTAACAGCAGATTTGAATTATTATGACAAATTAGACGTTAATTTGAATTTAGATAATCTGGCGGCTGAAAATGACAATTTTATTATAGATAAATTGGCTATTGAAGCTGAGTTAACAGGCAGTGACTATTTCATCAGAATAAAAAAAGAGGGATTTTCTGCTACTGCAGAAGGTAATATTGATAATAATGCACATAGGCTGGATTTTAATTTCAGTAATTTCCATGTTAAGCAAATCTTAAGAAATACAGATAATGAAATCATTCAAAAAATACCCTGGATTTCAGGAGGCGGCGTTGTTACTTACAGAGATTCTCTGATATTTCAAAATAGTCGCTTGCGTATTTATGAGAAGAAGTTTGGTCATTTGGATTCTTGGCTGATTACTGAAGCAAAAATTGACCTTATATCGCATAATATTGATTTTGATTTACGTACCAGAGGTGCAAATTATAAATATGAACCTTTTCAACTGGAACTGCAGATCGGCGGTTCTACTGATTCTTTATTTACAAAGAAATTTGAGATCAATAAAGAACTAAAAGTAGATTTCTGGGCAAAAAGAGATTCTGTTTGGGCATGGGGTTTTGAAAGCAAAATTGAGAATCTCGAATTAAAGGATTATGCCGGATATTTCCTTCCTGCTTATGATGCCAAAAGAATGAAGGGAAACATTAATTTGTCAGCGAAATACGACTCAAGAGATGTAGGTTTTGCAGATGCGAAAATATTCGGCTGGGGTCTGGCATTTGGTGATTTAAGCAATATCGATTTTTCTGCAGTTATTACAGGTAGCAACAGTTTAATCGAAATCGAAAAACTCAGAGTTCTTCATTCAGGAGTTCAGATTGGAGAAATAAGCGGGTCATTGATTCCTTTTCCCGAACCAGAATTCTCCATTACAGCAGAGATTTCAGAACTTGATCTCGCAGAATTTTTCCGTAAAGAAAGATTTAGGGGGATAGTCAATAGTCGGTTAAGTTATGACTATTTCAAGGGCAATGAAGTTCTATCTGTTTATGCAGATGGGAATAAAATTGTTACTCCATACATCAACGCAGATAATTTTGTTGTGGATATCGAACAAAGAAACGGGATTTTAGAATTCAAAAAATTGGATATTCAACAAAAGAACAGATATGAAATGAAAGCACACGGCAAATTAGGGTATAATCTGATTAATGATGAAAAAACAACTATTGATTCATTTCTGACTGTTTCTTTCAATGGCGATTTGATAAAGCTGATTTCTGACAAGTTTCCATATTTTAAAAGAGCAAGATCTGACACTGAATTGAATCTTATTGTGTCTACCAGTGATGAAGGCATAAGAATAAACGAAGGTCATTTCACTTTGAAAGATGGGCGAATGCTAATAGAAACTCAATTGGATGAAATTTCTGATATAAGGATAAATATTGAATTTCAAGATAATCTGATGAATATCAAACAATTTGAGATTTTCTCTGATGAAGGGGTTTTGGTTATTTCCAATAAGATTGATTTTGATGAAAGAGATTTTATTCTCGGTGCTTTGAATTTGGGTAAATTTTATATAAGAACACCCGAAAATCCGGTGAGAGTGAATATTCCTACTTACATGCCCAAAAATATTTCTACCAAATGTATAGTGAAGGGGAGAGATTCAGATAGTGCGATGGTGATTGGACCGTTCGATGACATGTCTGTTGTCGCAGATTTCTATGCATACCAAGGTAGTGGTATTTATCCGGGTAATACCAAAAACATAATTACTTTACTTACTAAAATCGGTAACTATGAAGTCATTGATGAATATGACTATGAAGACCATTCTGATATACCGGTTAATCTGGATTTGATGATTAGATTTGTCGAGAATGTAAGATATGTGACTTATCCGCTTAATCTGCTGGTTGAACCCGAAAGTTATCTCCATGTTATTCATGATAAAGACGGATGGAAAGTGCCTGCTGCCGACTTTACTTCTACTGACGGTACAATCGAAGTTTTTGGTACTACATTTCAGGCACAATATGCAAAAGTAGCAGTCTCAAAGTATTTCACTCAACCTTACATTGAAGGGACTTTTATCAAAACAACTCCCGATGGAACTAATGTTTACCTGGATATATTGGCTACCCATGAGCAGTATTCAGACAGCAGATTCCCAAAATTGTTATTCGAGTTACGTAGTGATAATCCCGAAGATAAAACGATGTCACAGGTAT
>JAQVBK010000434.1 GCA_028690365.1 Candidatus Cloacimonadota bacterium | reverse complement strand
CCTCAAATCATTGATTTTTAAGGCTTTTATTTAAATAGTTACCTCGATAACCAGAGCTAAAAGTGCAGAACAGTCATTGTATCTTGTACTGAATAGCTAAAAATAGGTATAACTTATAAAGCATCCTCTTGTTTTGCTTCATAAAGGCTATAATTCCTTTCAATAAAAAATAAAAGTCCCTGTTTGGGTCCAATTGATTTTGTTTCCCGAGGAAACAAAATTCTATGTTGAATAGTCTCTAAATTGTGTTCCTCGTTCCATATGCGCTTTGATTGACGCCGGTCGCTGCCATTGTCTGGTGAACGCTTTCCATTCCATCGAATACTCGGTTTTAAACGGTTTGAAATCCCGCCTTAGTTGGGCAAAGGGCATGGCTCCCATCCGGTATACTTCCTGGAGCCGATTTTCATTCGCTTCCATATCATCACCAATCAAGACATAGCATTTAATCTTTTCCCGATTAAATCCCCCTTTAATTAGCTTATCACAGGCCGTTCTGAAAGCCGGCAGCGACTGATCGGTATCACAGGCCAACCATAATTCATCAATTTTTAGACTTCTGACATTCTCAACGAAATGATCATCGATCAAATTTGATTGCAATCCCCCTTTAAACTGGATCCGTCGCTGCGACCGTAACATTTCAAACACTTTTTCTTTATGCTTTTTACTGGTCTGAAGAAAATTATTGTCCTGGATAATATTTCCAGGACAAATAGGTAATTCTTTTAAGCGCCCCTCAATCTTTGGTACGATGCACCAGGGACATTGATTATTACATCCCCTGCTGGTAAAAATAATGTTTGGTTTGAGATATAGTCCCGGCACGAAATCTTCCGCTGCACTTACAAATCCGGGGCCACCAACTTTCACTGGCCGGTCTGTAAATGCCTGGTATTGTTCCTGAAGCTTGATGCAATAGTCCTTGTCCCAGGTAAAGGAACAGGAAATATGAATCTCATCAAACGTTGGAAAAAGTGAAAACATGGGTGCCTGGATGATTCCATCCGGATAATAGGTCAGGGGATCTTCAGGCGTGTAACTGGTTTTCTTTGGGAAAACCCGAAGTATCTGCTTATCCCAGTTCATTTCAATTAATTTGTTGCACTAATTGAATATAGCGCTTATTGATTTCATCATCCGTCATATTCTGCCGATTATAAAAGACTTCTTTCTCAAAAAGTTCGAGTGGATGAGTGACATGATTTCCATTATTATCAATTGTATAACTGATTCCAAAGCATCCCAGCTCCAGCTCTTCCAGCCATTCTCCTGTAACTTCAGCTTTTACATCTAGGTCTCTTATCTGTCCACAGTACGGACAACGTAACTGATCGGACGTTTCAGCGAAGTGCTTGCCAACGATAAATTCTTTATCACAACCATAACAGACATATTTCACCAAATCGTCTTCATAGTGCTTTTCACCTGATTCTTTTTCCCAAATTAAATTCGCCATCATTTTGTATATGATATAAATACCATAATCCTCCTTGTAAAATTCCTCCGAAATTACTTCTTCCACCAAGCGGAAGAAGTAATTTAAGGTATGTGCGTCGTGATAGTGACTTACTTTTCACTATTTTCAAAATATTTTGATAAGGCTAATTCCAGAATATCAATAATCTCAGCTTCTCCTTTGTTCCCAAAATACTTTTTTAAAAGAATCGTTGGAATTTTGAGTAGTTTCTTTTTTTCATTATCTTTCTGGCGCAATAACCGTTCCAGCGATTCTTTCGTTAATCCTTCATCCAGGGAAAGTTTTTTTATTGCCTTAGCTTTTGAATCTGTGATTCTAATGCCATCATTAATCAAATCCCAAATCAGTTCCTGATCAGCTTCCTCAAGATAACTTAATTCGACTGAGGACTTGATCGATAGTTTACCTAAATCCATTAAGTCCCTTAAATCACTAAATAGAAAATCATTTATTCTGACATAATTACATATTTGAGATTTTCCCAAGTGAAATGGTTTTTCCTCATCCTTCTCACTGTGATGGTCTTCGGTATTTTCTTTTAATAGATCCGTTCTTAGTCCCTGTTTTTTCATTAGTTTATGCCACTCCGTGATAATTCTGGCCCGATCAGATAATTTGAAGTCTTCAATATTACGCTGCATCAGATTCGTTTCTATTACAATTAGTTTAGATTCATCTTCCGAGATGTTCTCCATAATCCTGGCATGGATCTTTCCGATTCCCAGGCGCTTACAAGCATTGACCCGGTTGTGTCCAGCCAATATTTCAAACATCCCAGTTTCAGTGGGGTGATCTCTAATAATAATAGGTGTCAGAAGCCCTCTTAACTCTATACTTTTCATCAGTTCTAACATATCCACTTCCGAATAAGGTGCAAAAATATGATCACCAAATCCAATCAAACGATCTGTTTCAATCATGACCAGACAGCTATCCTCGTCGTCATCAAGATTAAACATACTATCGTAATTTTTTTGATTCTCCACTACTTTCACCTGCTTTGTTAATTTTCAACTAATTCTTTTGCTAAACTCTCATAAGCTTCAACCGCTTTGATAATGCTTTCCTTTTCTCTTTTGATCGTAAATTTATCGTATAGTTCTCTGACACTAAGAGATAATTTC
>JAQVBK010000433.1 GCA_028690365.1 Candidatus Cloacimonadota bacterium | reverse complement strand
TGGATTAGTAGTTCATATAGTTATGCTATTGACACTTTTTACATTGAGCTGGGACATTGCTTTGAGAGTCATTTTGGATATTTCATTGCCAATAATTCTGATCTATCCGTTTGCTACCGCACTAATTAGTATATTCATCTTGAAGCGAACCCTGAACGATAAAGTTGCGAAAAGTGTTAAAGAAAATGAAACAAAACTCAGAGTAATTGCCGACTATTCTAATAGCTGGGATTTCTGGTTATCTCCGGAATTAAAATTTATCTATTGTTCGAAATCCAGTACAGCGATTACCGGCTACTCCCCTGATGAATTTACAAACAATCCAAAACTACTGGAACAGGTTGTTTTCCCTGACGATTTGCATTCATTTCAAGAGCATCTGTTTAAAAGTAAACAAGAACAAGCCACTGATGTGATATTTCGCATAATCCATAAAAACGGCAATATTCTTTATATAAATCATTCCTGCCGACCTGTTTTCGGTGAAGATGAAAATTTTCTAGGTATCAGGGCAAGCAATAGCGACATCACACGACTCAAGGAATTAGAAACAGAAGAAAAACAGTCCAGAGAAAACCTGGTTAGGATGTATGAAATCAACGAAAAGAGCCGCAGTGTGCTTCTTAACCTAGTAGAAGACGCCACCATGGCAAAAGAAGAGTTGGTAAAGCTGAATAAGGAATTGGAAAAAAGAGTTGAAGAAAGAACTACTCAACTTAAGGACATCAATAAGGAATTAGAATCATTCAGTTATTCGGTATCTCATGATTTGCGTGCACCTCTGAGAGGAATAGCGGGTTTCACGGAAATGTTAATGGAAGAATATACTGATAAACTCGATGATAAAGGAAAACATCTCTGTTCCGTAATTAAAAGCAGTGCGCTGAAGATGGGCATTTTGATAGATGATTTGCTCTCTTTCTCGAAGTTAGGAAAAAAGGAATTGAATAAATCCAATATTGATATGCAAACAATGGTAAACTCTATTTACCACGAAATCACAAGTGCTGAACAGAGAAAATTAATAGATTTGAAAATTGGAAACGTAGAAAAATGTTATGGAGATCCTTCACTAATGCGACAAGTCTGGTCAAATCTTTTATCTAATGCTGTTAAATTCACAACTAAACAAGAACACCCTCAAATTTCTGTTGCTTCCAAAAAGATGACTGACAAAATAATCTATTATGTACACGACAATGGAGCAGGATTTGATAAAAAATACAGTGAGAAGTTGTTTAAAGTATTTCAGCGACTTCATGGCAGTAATGAGTTCGAGGGGACCGGAGTTGGACTCGCAATCGTTCAGAGAATTATACAGAAGCACGGTGGGTTGGTCGGAGCAGATTCCAATGAAGAAACCGGCACGGAATTTTGGTTTTCAATACCTGTTGAAAATTAATATTGAATCAGACAAAGAAGATTAGTCTTCTCGATGTTTTGAAATAAATTGTATCAGGACAATACTTACTGTTCCTTAAGAATCCCGAATAGTGTTAAAAGAGTTAATTTCATTAAAACGTCTTAAAAAAAACTTTGACAACATACTCTCTTTACGAAAAACCCAATTTGTTTGTTTATAAACTTTGGAGTATGGAAAACTAAATTTACGCGAAAATGATATGTAAACAATTTATGTTATGAAATCAAGAATAAGCAAAAACAGGACAAATGATGAACAAAAGAATTAAAATTTTAATGATGGAAGATCTCCCTTCAGACGCTGAATTAGCTGAATATGAGATTAAAAAAATAGTATCTGATCCGGAGATAAGAATCACTGAAACCGAAAGGGATTTTGTTGCACTTCTCACAGACTGGAATCCGGATATAGTTGTTACAGATTTCAAGCTCCCTGCTTTTGATGGTCTTTCGGCTTTGAAATTAGTGTTGGAAAAAACCCCATATGTACCCGTAATTATTTTTACCGGTTCAATGAATGAAGATACTGCAGTAGAATGTATGAAAGCCGGAGCAACTGACTATGTTATTAAGGAACATGTCAAAAGACTCGGGCTGGCTGTAGTTAATGCTTTGAAACAAAAAGAACTGAACCTGCAAAAAATTGAAGCACAGAATCAATTAAAAGAAAGTGAAAAACGATTTCGTCTTCTGGCTGAAAACGCCCGTGATTTCATCTACAGATTTGAATACTCACCAAAGCCTTCATTTGTTTATGCAAGTCCATCAGCCGTCCAGATAACCGGTTATACTCCTGCCGAATTCTATGCAAATCCTGATCTCTTTAATATAATTCTGCATCCTGAAGATAATCAAACAATTAATCTTCTGCAATCTGATAAAAAAGAAAAATTATCCACACAACGCTGGATAAAGAAAGATGGCTCAATCATCTGGGTTGAACAAAATATCGTTCCCTTCTTTGATGAATCAGAAAATCTGATTGCTATTGAAGGCATTGTGAGGGACATTACTGAAAGACATAGCCTGGAGAATCAGTTACGTCAATCACAGAAAATGGAAGCCGTAGGTAGATTAGCAGGCGGTATAGCTCACGATTATAATAATATGCTCAGCGTTATTATGGGTTATACTGAGATGGTCATGGACAAAATTAGTAACAAGGACAATTTATATCCCGACC
>JAQVBK010000084.1 GCA_028690365.1 Candidatus Cloacimonadota bacterium | reverse complement strand
ATGGGCTGCTACTGCAATTGGCAGAACACCCTTAACTGCTCTCAAATTTCCATCCAGTGATAATTCTCCAATCAGAGCAAATTCCAGCAGTTTATGGGATTTTATCTGATTGGAAGCATCCAGAATAGCGATGGCAATCGGTAAATCATAGACTACTCCCTCTTTTTTCAAATCAGCGGGGGCAAGATTTACTGTGTAATTGAGAGTATTGAACTTGAAACCTGAATTTTTTATTGCAGCAGAAACTCTGTCTCTGCTTTCTTTTACGCTATTTGATGGAAGTCCAACCAGATTGAATTTTGATAATCCGCCTTTTATGTCGGCTTCGACCTCTACCTGTAGTGCATCAATGCCATTAATGGCGTATGAAATTGTTTTACCGAACATTACAACTCCCAATCCGGGAAACAAGTCCTAATACATGTTTCATACTATTTGGCAATTACAAAAGTTTCTTTCTTCTTATAGATTTTTTCATTATTTACTGATACTGCTTCGAACAACATGATATATATGCCTACCGGAAGAATTTTTCCGTCTTCATCTTTGCCGTCCCAAATTATATGACCTCTAGCTGCCATAAAAGATTGATCTGTAACTTTTTTTACCAGCCTTCCCTTCAAATCAAAAATCCGGCAGTTAACTTTGGAGAGATTTTCCGGAACTTCAAAACTGATTAATGCTCTTTCATGTCTGTACGGAGAAAAAGGATTCGGTTCAATTGATAACCCTGTGTGGGCTGGAATTATATCTATGAATAAGCTGTTTTCTCTGCCGGGAGTTGCATACATTGCATCAACAGAAGCTGCCCAGTTAGAGTCTTCAGGTGGTAATTCGCTGCTGATTCTCTCTATTGATACTCCCTTTGCTGAACTCCATTTTGGGCTATAGTAAAATTCATCAAACGTGTTTTTACTTGGGTCATAGAGAACAACAGACTCTCCATCATTTGACAGAGAGGGTAATCCGGACAGGATAGTGATATTTTCAGCCAATCCGTATTTTTCTTTAAGCAATTGAGCGTCACTGGAATTTGAAGTAATCAGGAAAAAATCTTCATCAGGAAGTTCGACATCAATGGTATCGGCATTAAGAACTATCTGTACAGCGTGCAAATGTTTGGGTTTAAGATTTCTCTTCATTTCTATCCACTCCGGTTGATTTATCTCGGCATTATACATTATTTCGTTCACAACATAAGGGGATTTTCCAGTGTTGTGAAAACTAATTGCTCTATCATTGTCAATGTTTTGATCAAGCTCAGACTCTATTGCAAACAAATAAGTTACATACTCATCCAACATTAACGGAGTAAAAAATTCAACCACAGTCTCTTGTGTCAAATCTATTTCCCGTGAGTCGAGATATTGTTCTTCTGTTTGGTTGCCAATAAGATTATAAACTGATACACTTATCTGCGATAGAGGATTTATTCCGATATCTTTAAAACTGAGTACATGACACAAATTATCATTAGATTGAGACTTTTCGATAAGCTCGAGAGCAACATCATAATCAAGTAAAATAACGCTGTTTGTAAGGGTTGGAGTTGCTCCCATTTCAGAAGAGGAGATAAGCCACTCACCTTCATCATCCCAGGGATTTACCTGTTCCAATGAACGGTCTGTAGCAAAATCAGAACTTACGGAATAACTGAGTGAATCAAAAATGGTACTGTAATTGTCTTTTAAGAATAATGTCTCAGATGTGTTATTTAAAATGAACCAGCTGTTGTCGATTTCCACAAGCTTATCTTTGGCAATCTCCGGGTAAAATGTAATCATAGATTTTTTCTCACGACAAATTACTCTCAGGTCTTTGGGTGGAATATTAATCTGAAAACGGATACAGGTATTGGATGCATCCCAAATTGTCATTTCAAGATCAATAACCTTTCCGGAACGATTGACCAGCTCTATCCACTCCTGATTCTCCTCAGAGTTCTTAAATAGTACTTCGTTAAAAATTAATGGAGAATCTCCTTTGAGATGAGTTAATATTGTCTGATTATCAGTAGTTTCATAATCCAAAGGATGGATTACGGTGCAAGTTATAATGCTATATCCATCAGCCAATTCTGGTAAATTGTAAGTGAAGATAAGTGAGTCCCCCGGTGGAATTGCACCAATATTTTCTTGAACCAAAAGAACTTCATTCAAAACTATTTCAACCATTGCTGAATTGTTATCCACATACTGTGTGGATAAATTGTTAATAGTGGCGAATAAAATATCTGATTCTATATTTTGAGAAATGTAACTATCTGATAGGGTGAGATTTATCGGAAATGTATTTTCCATTCCGGGAGTTGCTATTGGAGTGGATAACCAATTGCTATCACCATTGTTATTCTTTGCTAAAGTGTTGTCTTCCGTGAAATTAGAGCCTACCTCATAATAATGAGAGTCCAGAACAGTATTGTAGTTATCCACAAGATAAATTGTTTCTACTGAGTTATTTAGGTTAATCCAGTTATCTGTTTTGATGATTGCTCCAAAATTAACGTCAGGATAAACTTCTTTTAACAGTTCAGCATCGTAGCAGAAGAGATAAAAATTATTAATTGTCATTTCGTTTGTTATATGTATAGCTCCTCCGGCTTCATCCCTGATTTTGAATGATTGTAATAGTGGATGTTTTTGGGGAACAAATATCTCAATCCATTCCTGATTAGACAGTGAAGGTTTGAACATTATCTCTGACAGAACTAATAATGGTTTTCCCGTATTGATTGATATTCCGCCTATATTATTAGAATTATCTGTATCCATTTGATAAACTAGAATTACATCAAAAATATGATAATCCAGTAAGAGATCGGCAAAATCATAATTCACATAAATAGAATCAGAAGGTTGAATTTCTGGTAGTTGATAGCTATAAACGTTATCGTTATCTATCCTGATTTCAAGAATAGCCTGATTGTTATCCACCAGTGATGTGGATAAGTTGTGGATTTCAGCGAATAATTCATATATACCGTCATTATATGTCAATGAAACCCGCTTCAATTCAAGATCTATCTCAAATTGGTTGACTGCTGCCGGCGTAGCTAGTCCTGTAATCTGCCAATTATCAGAATCCGGTTCGAAACGAGCTAACGTATTGTCATAGTTAATTGTATATGAAAAATCATACTGCAGAGAATCCAGTATTGTCCCATAGTTATCCACAAACCACAAAGTCTCAATACTATTGTTCAGAGCAGTCCAACCGGTTGATTGGACAATGAGTTCGGGATTTATTGCAGGATAAAAATCCAATATCTGTAAGCTGTCTAAGCAAATCGCATTGTAAGTGTCGGGCTGAATTTCAAGATTAACCGAGATTGTTCCATTAGTAGCATCTCTGATTATGAAATCGCCACTGATGAGTGTAGAGCCTCTATTGATTATTTCAATCCATTCCTGATTCTCTGATGAAGGTCTGAAGAGCACTTCATTGAAAACCAGAGGAGAATCTCCCGCTATAAAAGATGTCCATTTTTCATTATTTGAAAGATTTATGTCATTCTCAAAAGCAATAGTACCGTGAAAAATTGAGTATCCTGTAACATCAACAGGGATTTGAATAATCTGAGCTTCGTATGCTTCCAGAGAAGAGAGTCCACTTTCATAAATAATTGTTTCATCCTGACTAATGATGAGATTCACCTGATTGTCGTCTATTGTCAGTTCTGATTCATTGGTCACTTCAATAGTCAGAGTTAAGTTACTTCCACTGTTAATAATTGATAGTTCGGACAGAACAACATCCTGGGGAAAAATATTGGGGCTCCCGGGAGTTGGCAAGACGCAGTCAAACCAATCGTTGATATTATTGGTATCAACTCCATCGAATTTGCGAGCCAGAGTATGACCGGAAGCAACATTTGGCACAAAGTACTCACCGGGGTCATTAATATCATCAGGTAGTAGATTAGTATTAGGTTCATCATAGAGAATCGTATCAGTATATCTCTCAGGCGAGACTAAGCGAATTCCGTCAGTAGCTCCTCCACCATTCTGCAAATTAAGATTTCCGTATAAATCAGCATCGGGTACATCAGATTCTCCGATTAGTACAAATGCACCCGGATTGATAACTGTTTCAGGAAAACGAAAAGTTTCGATGAAGGAAGTTCCTGCTGACTCAATTGTCCAGTCCAGAAGATTAATAGGCTCATCACCATTATTGAAAATTTCAATCCACTCGTAATAGTTATCTGCCCCGGCAGGGTCATACATCACTTCATTCAGAACTATTTCTGCCTTCAAGTACAGGCTTAGAGCTAAGTAGAACAGAATTAGAAACTTCAGCTTATTCATCTAAATTAATTCTTTCTGAGATCGAAATATTCTTCTTTTTGTTAACTTTTCGGGTTTGATTGACAATAAGTTCACCCAGTAAACCGATGGAGAAAAACTGCACTCCAACCGTTATCAAAAGAACTGCCAAAAATAGCAATGGACGATTAGACAGGGGATGTCCGTAGAATATTTTCATTACAGAAAGGTATAGACCGATTAAAAAACCGGCTGTGAATGAAAACATACCCATACTGCCAAAAAGGTAGAGCGGTGTTCTGATATAGTCTGTTACCACTTTCACAGTAAGGAGGTCAAAGAAACCCCGCAAATATCTTTCTATTCCATATTTGGATTTTCCGAATTGTCGTGCCCTGTGTTTTACGGGAATCTCGCCCACCCTAAAACCTTTAGCGTGAGCCAATGCCGGAATATAGCGATGCATTTCACCATAGATTTCTAGTTCTTTTACTAATTCCCTGCTATACAATTTGAAACCACAGTTGTAATCATGGAGTTTCAATTTGAATGTCCTGACGGTTACATAATTGAATATTTTGGAAGGGACTGTTTTTGAAATAGGATCATGCCTTTTTTGCTTCCAACCTGAGACCAGATCATATCCTTCTTCTAATTTTGTAATGAAATTTTTGATTTCGAGAGGATTATCCTGCAAATCTGCATCCATTGTAAAGACATAGTCACCGGTGCAAACATCAAAACCTGCCTGGAGTCCGGCTGCTTTGCCAAAGTTACGTCTGAAGCGAATTACTTTTACTGACTGGTCTTTTTCAGCTAATTTTTTCATGATTTGAAAACTTTTGTCAGAACTCCCGTCATCAACAAATATGATTTCATAATTATTACTTCCAATGTTTGCCAGAATCTCCTGATAAAGTTGTTCCAGGCTGTCTTCTTCATTATAGACGGGAATTACAAATGATAATTTCATATACAAATCTCCAAAACTATATTATAAAAACCCACACAATGGACATGACTATTCCCGCAAAAAGAGGAATTCTGATGTTGTCATCCAACGGGATATTCAATGTTTCAATGACTGTTGTTGCAATTGCACCTGCCAGGGCGATTTGGGGTTTCGTAAAAAACAGGGCAAATGTAAATGTTGAGATAAAACACGCCAGACTTCCCTCTAAACTTTTTTTGTGAGCAGTGATTTTCCGTTTGCCAAATAGAATACCAAAAATTGCTGCAAAGGTATCACCAATAGACAGCATCGCTAGTGATAGAAAAGCTATGTCTTTTGGGAAGAAAGCCACACAGATTGTTGCGGAAGTTATCAGGTAGCATGCACCTGTGAATTCATTCTTGATTTCATGTCGACGCAGCATCGTGCCAAAGAATCTGTAAAACAGGCGCTTAATAGTTCGATGCTCCATTCGAAAAAATTCTACCAGAAGGATAAGAATGTTAAGTCCCAGTAAAATCAAGAACATTGTAACTTTGTCCTTAATTATATAGCGATAAGTAAATGGTAAAATTATTGAACTTAAATGAATGGATTTTCTTAAAACTTCTGTAATTTTTCTATCCGGCATTTTTCTCCTGTCTGTGTTCTAACTCATAGTTTTTTATAAAATTTTGTGTCTGTCTTTTACTTTGTCAAGAACTCAGAAATGTTATTTAAGTCAATAAAAAACATACAGAGTATCGAGAGTAGTATTTTTTATATTCGAATATTTTTCTAATTGATGAATTATAAATCATCTCATGGTTTGATTCATTTTCACTTTTCGTGTAGATTTCAGGCTGGTGTGATAATTTGCAACCAAGAGTTTGGTTTAAGAAACAACCAAATCCCGAAGGGGTTAAATTGTACTAGCCGGAAGTCTTAACCTCCGTGTTATGCGAAACAAAATGAGAACCCTGCAGAGTTTAACAAATGACATATCTCATTGAACCCCATTCGGATTTTTTTATGAGCATGGTTCGCAGGTGTTGAAAGCAATGGTTTTTATTGTATCTTTTCAGATGAATTCAATAATTCCCTTTTATAGAATGGAAAATACACTCTATTCAAATAAAAAGGCAGGAACTTTTCCTGCCTTCTATTCAAATTGCATTTCAAACTATTTTAAAAGAAGCATCTTCCTGTAAAGATTGACCCCTCCGGAACTCAGCCTGTACAGATAAACTCCACTGCTTACTCTGTTATTATTCAGATCAGTTCCATTCCAAATAATAGTGTTTTCCCCTTTACCGTAACCGGAAATATCCCAGCTCTGGATTATTTGACCTTTGAGATTGAAAATCTCTAAACTTCCGAAAGCTTGTTCCGCCAGTTCAAATTTTATATTTGTACTTGGATTAAAAGGATTAGGATAATTCCCACTGAGACTAAGGGTAAAGGGAAATTCCACTAAATTGCTGTAGAACTGTTGGTTTTTTTCATTCCGATTAATACTTAGTAGTTTGTATTTATAGTTTTTATTTTTCTGAGCAGTCTCATCAATGTATGAGTAAATTGAGCCTGTGATATTGTTCTCTGCGGGAATAAACTCATTGCTAACTAACTCATATGCATCTTCTTCAGCCAGACTCCTGAAAAGTCTGAAACCGCTCAATTCCAATTCAAATTCGCTTTGCCAGCCAACAACTATATTACATTGCCTAACTTCGGCAGAAAAAGCTAAAATTTCAAGGTTAGGCAAGAAGACTTCAATCGGTCCGTGTAGAGTGACAATTCCGTCCCAACTAAGTCCGGCAATCCAGTAGAAATAGTTCTCACCGACAGAAACTGATTCATCGTTGAAAGAATAAGTGTGATCAAAATCAAGATTCAGACTGTAGATTGGATTATCGTTTACTTTTATTGCAGAACCAAAATTTCTAATCTCACTGCGATAAACCTCAAATCCTACCAAAAGAGAACTTTCCGAGTTTGTTGTCCAACTGAGCTCAGGAGTTTGGTGATTTATTAACTCAGTATTCAGATTCTGCATTTCCAGGTAGAAGCTACCAAAACTGACCATGACCGGTCCGAAAAACTCACTGGAACTATCTAAATCTACAGATTCCAGCCAGTAATAATAAATCGGAGACTGAAAATCTATGTTAGTATCAGTAAAGCTATAGTCTGTTGTTATTGAAGAGTTATGGGCAGGTATATACTGTGGAGTAATTAGGATAGATTCATCCATATTAAATGTGTTGTTCCTGTATATTCTAAAACCCAGAACGTTTGTTTCGGATTGTGTTGTCCAGTTGATTACAACCTGATTATCTGCAGAAATAACTGCTGTAAATGATGATAGCTCTACAGGAAGAGTCGTATCATTTCCATTATTTACTACAAACTGTTCCTCGCCACGTCCTGAAGAAGTCCAATCAAAAGCAACACTGCCTATTCCCAAAGATGTTGCAGTAATTTCTACCCAATTTGTGCCATTCCAGTGAACCAGTTCAGTAGGAGTAAAACCAGAACCGAAGGTGAAGTTAATTGTTGTTGTATTTCCAGCCGGCAAGTCTATTATTAATGCCGCTCCGCAATTGGCAGGAATAGGGAGAGGATGATCTGGTTGATCCAGTACTTTTATTGGAATAGTCAGGTTAGATACCGAACTGGCAAAACTCAGATCAATTGTTGGACTGACAGTGCTTCCCGACAAAATGATTGGAGGCATGGTAACTAAATCCGGATTTGATCCGCTGTAATTTAATATATCGTAATATACTACTGCTGATGGATTCTGGGAAGGATTGGCAGGTTCTGATTTAACAGTAAAGGAGTAGTTAGAAGCTTCATATTCTCATACTCCATTATAGGGTGCGACTTTCCAGTTTACCGTTGAACCCCAATCCGCAATATTAAGTTGTTGATAGTATAATTTACTGCCTGTCCATTGTATATCAGAGATTAAACTATTATTTTGATAGATTTTAAAACCGATGATTTCTTCATCACCTGTGTATCGCCAGTTAACTGTAACTGTTCGAGGTAAACCAGTAGCAACATTGGAAGGGAAAACATAAGTTGCAGCTGTTGGCATCTGGGTATTATTAGTAACATTATTTCTTAAATATGGATAACCGTTGTTAACACCTGAATCGATATTCCAAACGTTTGTGAAGTCCCAACTAGTAAAGGTTGCCTGCAGTTTCATTTCGGTAGTAGTTTTACCTGTCCCAGCTGCGGATGTTGCTAAACCTGAGGTTTGTTTGTCCCAAAAACAATTATTGGCATAACCAGCATTATTGCCTGTTCCCAGATAACCGACAAAACCACCAACATATCCTACTGCTCCGCTAACAGTGCCGGTAGAATAGCTATTCACAATAACTCCACGAAATTCTATACAGCCAGCCAGCCCACCAGCTCTGTTGTATCCTGCAGCCGAGACTGAACCTGTTGCGTAACAGTTCTCAATATAGCCTTTTTGATTACATCCGGTTAATCCACCAAACTTAATTTTATTATCACCGCTGTTTGAGGATACTACATCAATTCCTGCATAAGAAGTGAGAATTCTTGGCTGATGACCAAGAGAATTACTGGCATTAGTAAGGCTACTGTTATTAGATCCTACCAATCCACCGGTTGCAGCATCGCCTGTTACAGAACCGGAACCAGTTCCTTTTATTGCAGAACAATTCTCAATAGTTGTTACTTGTTGTCCGGTAACTCTTACCCACAAGAGTTCCCGTCCCTCGTCCACCGACTACTACTACATCTTCTAAGCGGACATTTTTTATTGTTGTAGTTGAGGTAGTACTGCCAAAATGACCAAATAATCCTATATTTCCTTCTAATGGTCTGTTGATTCTTAATCCGGTTATTTTGTAACCATTTCCATTATATACACCTGAAAATTTATTTGCAGTAGTTCCTGTATTTATAGGATCGTAACCGATGGGTTGCCAACCTTTACCATCAAACCATGTTGAGGCTGAAGAAGCGTCAATATCTGTAGTTTGGATATAATGTGCAGTCCACCGGGTAGCACTGTTGGGGCTAGAAACTACAGCATCAAGTGCAGCAATCCAGTAAAGGTTTTCCAATGAAGCTATTTGATATGGACTACCGGAAGTTCCATCACCTAGAGATGGAGCAGTAGCCGTCTGCCCTAACATAACGAGACAATAAATTGTCAAACCAATCGTATAAACTATTCTTTTCATCATCCCCCCCCACCATGTTTTTTTTACTGATTCGTCTCTTACATTGTTTCTATCCTGTTTCATTTTTAGTTTGATGCAAGCAAAATACTCAGAATTACTGCGTCAAGTTAAATCAACTCTTTTTTAATAATAGATAACCATCGGATAATTAGATTATTTTTCTTTGAGAACCGTTCAAAAATTGTTATGAAATACTTTCTTCAGAAGCAAAAATTTTTCCACTTAAAGGGATAACAAAAAAAATATTGAGGATGTTTGAGTAGAAGTTTAACTATATGGATAATCTCGAAAGAAAAGTTGCTCTGTTTGTAGGCAAGAAGTGGTTTATGGCGATTCATTGATATCTGAGGAAAGTGATAAACTTAGAAATCTTGAGTTTCACAAGGGAAAAGATTCCTTTCAGGGGTTAACGGTTTGGAATGACAGAATATTTTCTCGTACTGACCTCCTAATCGGGAAGAAGATATAACCGGAGGTTTTAACCTCCGGATTATGTGAAACAAAATGAGAACCCGGCAGAGTTTAACAAATGACATATCTCATTAAACCCCCAAAAGGAATGATACGACTTGAATAATCTATTTTCTAATAGTCATGATTAGTCCCTGCAATCTTTAAAAACATGAACATCTGTTTAGAGCTTGACACGAATTTCATATTTCAAAACTGGTATTTTGACATCATTAAAAAAAGATTTTTTTAGTCCAAAGCTATCCAGAAGCTTAATCATATGGGGTAAACATGAATAAAGTCACTTACATCTCAATTATCTTTGTTTTTTGGATAAATATCTATCCGCAAGTATATTTGGATAAGGTTGATATAGAATCAGAGTTCTACGGAATTTTTGTAAAGAATAAAGCTGAATTCACTTTTACAAATCCTTCCGTGTTTTTTAATCTGGAGGCAAAGTGCTCTTTCTTCTTGGATGGATTAGTGTCAATTACGAATCTTTGGATAGAGAAGGAAGGAAAACTTATTGAGAGCACTACTTTTGATCAGTCTACCGGATTAACCGTTGATGGTCAGAATGATTACTTAAGAACCTTCCCTGTAGTTCTTACCAGGAAAGAAATGAATCACCATATAAGTATCTATCCCATAAAGGAATCAGAAACATGTAAAGTCGTAGTTGAGTATTATTCAATTCTCAAACAAGAATCTCACTCCTTTATCTGGTCTTTCAAGGCAAGAGATGATAATTCCACTTATAGAAACATTAAAAAACCTGTTATCACTTTGACAGTATACAATGATTACTTTCCATATGAGGAAATTCGACACAAAAATTTAATTGTCGAATCAGACTGCAAAAATATCTATTCCCTTGAAGATAAAGGAGAACTGAAAATCGAATTCTTTTTGTACGATGAAAAGAAGGATGATAATTGGAACCTAATGTTTTGGGATAACAGTTATTTAGCGCAGATGAATGTGGGGAAACGCGATTACCAGACCAGGGAAATCGCCTTTTCAGTAGTTCCAAATTTCTTTTCAGTAAAAGATTTTATAAGAAAATTCAATCAAAATGTTAGTAGACTCCACATAGACACAATAGATGACTATTTTCTAAAAATGATTGATTACATTGAAAGAAAGCATCCGGAAACTCCTTTATTTTACCCAATGTTTAGAGGCTGGTCATCATTTAAAAATGGTTTTCAATTTGGCTGGAAAAAATTCGATATGGTTTTAACAAGAAATCACATTGATCTCAGCAAGGCAAAAAATGCTGTATTCTGCCCTTATCTCGGTCATTTCTACAAATACCTGGAATCTGTCAAAGCCTCAAGTCTTCAGTATCAAAAGAAGAGCTTGATAGAATCAATCCCCACACTTGGAGAATCCGAAAAAAATGCAATAATTGAAAGAGAAAGAGAAGCTTGGGAACTTGAAAAATCATTGCACAGAAAAAAGGAATCGCTTCCTATGATTTGCTTTCCTTATAGCTATGGACCTACACCGATATTAGTTTTCAGACATAGTTCTCTTGATTCTTTACTAAATCATTTGCAGGGAAAGCTTATGGCGAAGATTATTATACTAAAAGACGGCTCTACTGTTTTTCTGGATGTTATGAGTTTCCCTGGTTCAATAAATGAATCCATTGTAAAAGGTTTACCTGTACCATGTGATGTTGAAAAGAGATATCTGGAACTGATAAAAGAAACCTATTCACATTTTGAATTCTTCCCAACTATCGACTATAACAATTAAATCACATATAGGTTTATCTGGGATTATGAACATCATGGAAGTAAAAGGAGTACAGAAAATGTCTCAGGTCTTTATACTATGATTGGTAATCATACACTGAATATCGAAGGCACTTTGTTGACTGATCCAAAATTTGATAAATATAACTGTAAAGTATTTAAAACATTAACTGATGAATACTTTGATTTTATTTTTCAGCATTCAGAGCT
>JAQVBK010000432.1 GCA_028690365.1 Candidatus Cloacimonadota bacterium | reverse complement strand
GTATTCGGCGAATTGTATGGAGGTGCAAATGAAACAAGATTCAGTTTTGATATCATCGATGTACTTTCATGGATTGATGGTGGTGACATCCCAAGAACAGTCCGTGATTCAAACTTCAATCCCACACGCCTCCTGACATTACAAAGCAGGCTTAGTGCAGCATATAAGGGCCTTATGGCACTTCTTATGAAAAAAGGGAGCAGAGATTTCATTAGCGGAGATCCAATTGAACTGACCACCTATTTCGATGATGCCATCGATATTCATCATATATTCCCCAGGGCATATTGCGAAAAAACAGGCTATGATCGGCATAAATGGAACAGTATTGTAAATAAAGCACCGCTGTCAAGCAGGACAAACAGAATTCTAGGTGGCTATAAGCCATCCACTTACATCCAAACAATCCAGTCCAAAGAAAATGTTGACCCATCAAGACTAGATAGTATATTTGTGAGTCATCTGATTGAAACTAATCATATTAGGAATGATGAATTTTCCTTATTTATACAGGCAAGAGCAGGAAAACTTCTGGATTTAATCCAGAATGCGACAGGAAAAGTGATTGTGGGAAGGGATTCGGAAGAAGTGATTAAAGAATTCGGTGGCAATTTATAAAAATTGCTACAAGATTTATTTTATAAGGGAGAATTAATCAGGAGAGACAATTATTATATCCCAAAGATATTTTTGATAATTATAGGACTTACGCACTTCACCAATAAAAAAATCAAATTGAATATTTTGGATTATTAATATAGTTTGCAACTGCGTCTCTATGAATTCCCATTTTGGTTTCAAACCAGCTCTTTCCTTTTTTAATCCTGTTGATTTCCAGTCTCAAATAAACTCTTAAAGAGAACTGTATATGTGATCTTTGTGAAACTTCCTTTCTGGCCTGACATTTATCCACTCCGCAGAATTGCTTTAAAGCTCTATGATAATTTTCAATTTTCCATGCAACTTTGTTCATTTTGTCCCTTTCTTCCGGTTTCATACCAAGTAGATCTGTTGCCCAGAATTGAGGAGCGTGATCCTTGTATTTTACAAAAATCCTGATAAATCCATACGCTTTTAGATGTACAATCATACCACCTAAAGGGATTTCCAAAGAATTTATCGAGACATTTCCGCTTTTATCAGGATTTACAATTCTGTTGCTTTTCAGCCTTGTCAGGAAATTCCAGTTGAGATTTCTGAGTGTTTTAAGGTTGTTAGTAGTGCTATACCAAGAATCAAACAACACAAAATCCGGGTTAAAACCTCTCTTTGAAGCAATCATCATCATATCTGAAAAATGATCGTTTTTGGTTTTTCCATCAGATTCACGATTATATATTCTATAATCCACAGGGATCGCCAGATTGCCGTCAGTCCACAATAAAGTGATTAAATTAATTCCCTGGACAACTTTGTGATGATTTCCACTCCAGTGATGGGTTACAAGTTCAATATTTTGAGAATAGTGTTTATCCAGAGTGCTGTCGTCAATACTCAGATAGCCTGATTTAGGATTTATGAATGATTTGACTTCATTCCATAACGCTTCAGTGTTTTGAGGCTGTCTTTGAAGAAGTCTGGTAAAAGCATCATGAGAAGGAGAGTTATTGGTTGAAATACTGCATCTTTCTGCTTCGGTACAGGTAAATACCTTTGAAGAAGCAAGTAAGAAGTTGATATAATCATATTCATTCACTTTTGCAGGATTCAATGACAAATACTCCTTTATTAATTGAATTAAACAATATATCATTGAATTTAATCTATAATGGATCTTGCGGTCAGAAATCCAACTGCGTAAGTCCTAAATTAAATGAATTTCATGGGAATAAAACATTAAATAGTAAAAGTGATCCCCCTTGGACCTAATTCCTGACCCTCTTTTCAAGTTTTGATAACTGAATGTTACCAGTTTTAACTTCCATCAATATTATTTGATTCAGTGATTCTTCTGAAAGTCAGTCAAAAACAATAAGATCTATAAGATGCCCAAAAAAAAGTATATCTCTGGGATGATAATTAAAATCTGAAAAATTATTTTAGTAATTCAAAAAGCTCCAATAATTTTGATTTTAAATTATCTTTGTAATTAATTGATAAGACAGTATATCCCATAAGATCAAGTCTTTCTCTTTTCTTTTCATCATCACGCTTCTGGTCTTCTCTGTCATGATCTGGTCCGTCAACAAAAATTGCTATTGAATGCCCTCCGTTTGAATAAATAAAATCAGGACGGGCAATCATTACATCATTTTCTGCAATAATTTTCTGGCAACTATCAGGAAGACTAAATCCTGAAGAATATATTCCCTTTAAAACTTCTTTTTCAAATGTTGATTCACAAAACTCTAAAAGAGCATCAAATTGTTTTTTTGCCGAGGGAGATTTATCTGCAATATTAATTATTTCGCTTTTAAGCAGTTGACGAAGAATTGGCATTACAAGTTTTCTGTCAAGTAATTCATGTTCTTGCTGATTGTAATAATTGCAAAGACACTCATAGCATGCACGGTCACATTTTTTATCATCATATTCATGTAGGATAACAAGAGCATGCCGGATAGCATCATGGAAAGCAGAACGGTTTATGAAAGATTCAAGAATACCGGCCCCTCCTT
>JAQVBK010000431.1 GCA_028690365.1 Candidatus Cloacimonadota bacterium | reverse complement strand
TATCCCCTCCTTAAAAGTTAGTTACAACAAGGTTTTCGGGTACTACATAGAAGTCACCAAAACTCATCAGGACAAAGTACCGGAAGAATACATAAGAAAACAGACTTTGGTTAACTGCGAACGTTATATTTCACAGGAACTGAAAGAATTTGAAGCAAAAGTTCTGGGAGCTGAAGACAGGATTAAAAGCCTGGAATATGAACTATTTATTCAACTCAGAGAAATGCTGTATGAAAAAGTAGAGTTACTACAACAGTATGTTCAGGAGATAGCGTTGATTGATGTATATTCTAATTTTGCTTTCATCGCTTATCACAGAAATTATACAAAACCAAAGTTTAACTCTGACGGGAGATTGTTTTTGCAAAACAGCAGGCATCCGGTTATTGAAAGACTTCTGGAGAACGAGGAATTTATCCCCAATGATGTGGATCTCGATGATGACATCAACAAAATTGCCCTTATCACTGGTCCAAATATGGCAGGTAAATCTACCTACCTAAGACAAATTGGTCTGATAGTAATTATGGCTCAAACTGGAAGTTTTATTCCTGCTGATATTGCTGATATCCCGATTTTTGACAAAGTATTTACCCGGGTTGGTGCTTCTGATAATCTGGCAATGGGATAAAGTACTTTTCTTGTAGAAATGATAGAAACTGCAAATATTCTCAATTCAGCAACTCCTCAATCACTCATTTTGCTGGACGAAATTGGTAGAGGAACCAGCACATTTGATGGTCTTAGTCTTGCCTGGGCTATAGTGGAATATATACACAATACACAGGCAATTAGTGCCAAAACACTTTTTGCAACTCACTATCATGAACTTACCGAACTGGAAGAATTACTGCCCAAAGTGGTAAATTATAATATAACGGTGCAGGAGTGGAATGACACAATGATCTTCCTGCGTAAAATAAAACGGGGCTTTGCAGATCAGAGTTACGGTATACAGGTGGCCAGACTTGCCGGAGTTCCTCAGAAAGTTATCAGACGTGCAAAACAAATTCTGAAAAATCTGGAAGAACATGAGTTAAGTGCTCAGGGTCTGAAAGCACAAGCAAAGAAAGCTGCCGGAAAAGAGGAAGTACAACTGGATTTTTTTGATATGATTTATCAGGAAAACAGTCAGGCAGAGGAAATTTGTAAAGAGATCAAGTCTGTAGATCTCAACAAAACTACACCTCTAGAAGCTCTTCAGATAATCTCTGAAATACAAAAAAGATTGGATTGATCTGATTAAAAAATGATCATGCTCTGGTTTGTGCGGGAAACAAAGCAACAGAAAAACTACTTTAAAATTGAGGGAAGATGTCCATAACTACGAAAAACGGTGATTCAGGGAAAACTCGATTATTCAGCGGAGAAGAAGTCTGGAAAGATGATTCACGAGTGCAGGCTTATGGAACCGTAGACGAATTGCAGGCTTTTTTGGGTGAAGCAAAACACTATGCTGAGCTGATTGAGAATCAGGACAAAATTGATGAAATTCAAATTTTACTCTTCAGAGTAAGTGCAGAGATTGCTTCCCAAAAAAATGAATACAATAATTCAGTTAATGACGATGATATTGCTAAGCTGGAGATTTTTTCCGAAAATTTGGAAAATAAAATGAATCTAAAGGGCTTTGTATTAAGGGGACAAACCAAGGCATCTGCCAAACTTGATATATGCTGTACAATCGCCCGTCGGGCAGAACGCAAGACAATATTTTTACTCCGAAATGAAGAAATTTCACAGACCTGCCTAAAATTTATAAATCGTCTTTCCGACCTGCTCTTTCTTATGGCAAGATATGAGGAGTTTTGTCAGGGGAAAATCAAATACCTGATTAGTAATTAGCATTTTTTCAATTAGACTTTATAAACACAAAAAAAGGAGATTATCATGGTAGACAAAAAAGAACTTTTAGTGCAGATTAAGAAAGGTCTCAAAGCTGAAATGGACAGCGTAACAATGTATGAGTCAGCTGCCTCCGGAACTGATGATGCAGAAGTAAAGAACTTTTTCCTGAGCAGAGCGGAAGAGGAAAAGAATCACTACAACAGCCTTCTTGATTACTACAAAGGCATTACCGAAGATAACGATACCTCCGGAATTTTAGCTCAGTTAAAGTCAATTCCCCAGAATGCACCTTCAATATTCAGCGAGGATTTTAAAAAACGAATTGCTGAAAATCAGGCTCTGTTTTCAGCTATCTCCGTAGCTATTCTATTGGAAAAAAATGCTATTGATTTCTATAGAAATGCTGCTGAAAAGTTTGACGATTCAGAAATGAAAGAGTTTTTCCAAATGATGACTCTGTGGGAAGAATACCATTACACTGAAGTAAATAATATAATGAAGGAAGTAGAAGAATATTATTGGCAGATAAATCATTTCGCTCCATTTTAATCGATTATGAAATTTAAACAAGTAAACATCAGGACAAAAAAGAAGATTGAATTCATCAGTATATCTTCTTACATCAGAGATTTCGTTTCTGAGGAAAATATTATTGATGGCTTGATTACCGTGTTTGTACCTCACACTACAGCTGCAGTCACCGTAAATGAAAATGCAGACCCCAGTGTTTTGCATGATCTCACGCTAACGATGGAAAAACTGCTACCCAATTTGCCCGGCTATAA
>JAQVBK010000430.1 GCA_028690365.1 Candidatus Cloacimonadota bacterium | reverse complement strand
GTGTTCACAACATCAGCTGGGAAGGTAGCGACAACAATAACAAACCCGCCTCATCAGGAATCTACTTCATCAACATGAAAACCAACGGCTATCATGAAATGAAAAAAGTGATTCTGGTGAAGTAGGACCTAATTTGATAAAATTAACACCCTCTCTTAATGAAAATTAGGAGAGGGTTTTTTATAAGAGAGAATCAAAATTGCTGTTTCGAAGATAGTACAGCTTATTAGTTGTTGACATTATCACTGATGAAAATTTAAGGACACATGATAATAACTTCATCTTTATCAGCATATTAACATAATGGTAAGGGAAGGGTGTCAACTAATGAAAAAAATAAAATTCTCTGATCACCAGAAAGGTGTATTATTTGCACTAATTGCCCTCTTCTCATGGGGTATTCACGGTCCGGCAGGAAGATATCTGGCTATAAACAGTGTAGATATGTATTTTGTGACTGCTTCCAGATTTTGGTTGGGCACGTTTGTGTTTTTATCCTTTCTTTTAGTAAATAAAAAAACAGATTTCAATTTTAGAAAAAACATTAGAGATGTGATTTTGCTGGCATTTATCGGATTGTTTATGAACTCTGTATTGTATCATCTGACTTTGATTTATTTACCGGCAACACTTGTGATGATATTGGAAAATTTATCTCCTGTTTTTGTGCTGATGTTCTCTTTTATTGTGCTGTCAATTAAACCTAAGATATTTGAAATAGTTGCCTTGGGTTTGTCTGCGTTAGGGCTGATTTTCATTATAACAGCTAAAGAAGGTTTTTCGAGTAGTTCCTCAAACTATGGATTGGGAATTGTACTGGGAATTCTAACCGGACTGACATTTGGGTTCTACACATTTTTTTCTTACAAACTTGTTAATCCTATAAAAAAAGATCCATTGGAAATTATATCTTTTCTTTTCAAAATATTTCTAATCTCATCTATTCTGCTAACTCCGGTTTTTTTCCGTAACTCACAAAAGCCGGCAAACTTTAGACAATGGTTCTGGCTGATTGAAATGGGGATTTTCCAGTCAGGTTTATCATATCTGTTTTGGAACTATGCATTAAGATATCTCACAGCTAACACGGTATCAATAATGTTTTTTTTAACAATTCTATTCACCACAGTCAATGAAGTCTTGTTTCTTGGTTTAAAGCTTAATTCAGGTCTGATATTGGGCGGATTTCTGATTATTTTGTCTGGGTATATTTTGGGAACAGGTTCAGGTAGAAAGAAGAATCAAATTAGTATTATGAAATTACAGGCAAATGAGCAGATTTAAACTGGTTAAGAGTATTGGTTCAATGTCGGCAGCTGTTTTCCTGAGCCGAATATCGGGACTGATAAGAGACATGATATTTGCGTATTATTTTGGGGCAACGTATCTGGCAGATGCTTTTCATTTTGCTTATGAAATACCCAATCTGATCAGGAAACTTTTTGGTGAGGGAGCGCTTTCCGCAGCATTTATACCAGAATATAAATCTATAGAGAACACAGGTGACAAAGAGAAATTAATCAATTTTGGTTTAAATATTCTCACAATATTGGCAATTTTTCTTTTATTACTAAGTATTTTGGGCATACTGTTTGCCGGACCAATAGTAAGATTGATAGGACCTGGTTTTGATGAAGGTACTTCTCAACTAACGATAAAACTGACAAAATTAATCTTCCCTTATCTTTTTCTGATAGGATTATCTTCTACTTTGATTTCTATTCTGAATGCACATGGTTATTTCTTTATTCCGGGAATATCTACTCTATTGTTAAATTTTGCGATGATAGGTTCTCTGATAATACATTCATTTGTTTCCAATGCAGAAAGTGAACAGAAAATAAAGATCTATGCTTTTTCAGTAGTAGTGGGCGGCATTTTACAGACAGTTGTTAACCTGCCTATTTTGTATAGAATAGGATACAGATTTGTCTTACACCTGAATCTTCAATCAAAGGAATTCATTTCGGTCATTAAGAGATTTATTCCGGGTATGATTGGACTAATGGTGAGAGAAATCAATCTTTTGGCGGATAAAATATTGGCTTCATTACTACCGGTAGGAAGTATTGCTGCTTTGACTTATGGAAACAGGTTGATGCAGCTTCCGCTTGGAATATTTGGAATTTCAGTTTCAACTGCAGTTCTCCCTCTTTTCTCAGAATATGTGGTACAAAAAAAATGGTCATCTCTGCAGGACAGACTAAAATTCTCAATTATTTCACTCAGCGTAATCATGTTGCCAACAACCATGATTATTATTGCTTTGGGAAAAGATATCATTCGTATTCTTTTCATGAGAGGAGTATTTGATGAAAATGCTTTGATTATGAGTTATAAAGCATTGGTTTTTTATTCATTGGGTTTGGTATTTTACAGCATTAACAGAACCATCATACCAATCTTTTATGCCAACAAGAACACTAAGACACCGGTAAAGATTTCCGCTGTGATTGTGATTATAAACATCTCTTTGAATATAGGGCTCATGAGATTTTTACAGCACTCGGGATTAGCATTGGCTACAAGCCTCACGGCAATGATTCATCTTCTCCTGCTTACGTTATATCTGAAAAAATATTTCCCAATTCTGAAATTTGATGGAATCCTTCCAAACATAATCAAATCATTCTT
>JAQVBK010000429.1 GCA_028690365.1 Candidatus Cloacimonadota bacterium | reverse complement strand
CAAGACAAGGGTATAGAGGAAAAATGATTTCACAAAAATGGCTACAAAGAGATACCCAGCCAGTTCTAAGGTAATCAATGGACGCGACCCCTGTATCATTGTTACGCAAGCAACAAATGTATCTTAATGCGACTTTGCGACTCTTACATACCGTGGTCTTCGCGTCTTGATACAAAATATTAAACTGCGAGGTTTTTAGAAACAAGAACGACTTAGCTACATTTGATTAATGAGGTGATCACGGGGGCATCGCGTAGCGCAACCACGGTCTACAAAAGTTGCGAAAACCTTCAGGGGACTTCGCAACTATGATACTTGGGTTGCGCCGCAATCCCCCGTAGTATCTTAAGAAAAGCAGGTATCACGGGGAAAACTGTTCCATGCTTAATCCTGTAAGTCTTCCCATATTTATTTGCTTAATCTTTCCTTCTTCTCTGTAAGAAGAACGAATTACTCCTAATAGAATTTTTACGATGAGTATGAATCCCAAGATGATATGCAGCAGGCTTTACTTTATCCACAGTACTCTACTCTCAATTAGTATGGTTACATTATATCAAAATTTACACTAATAAAACAAGCCTGTATAAGTTAATAATGCATCAATGTATGGCTATAATGAAACTACAAATTCTCTCCTCTTTCTTCTATTTAGCTACTTTGACCTCCTTTTACCATAAGAATGTCAGTTTTTAATCAGTTGAAGGGCAATTGACAAAGAGACAAAAAAAGGAATTTTGAAGTGGTTTAAAATAAACTACTTACAGATTTAGCGAATTTAGAAGATGCAAGCGTTATAGGAATAATTTCCGAGCTAAACAGAACAAAATCAATCATTTCTTCTCAAGTCACCATCTTTTATAATTCTTCCCAACAAATTTTTTACAAACAAACAGAAATCAGAGTTTAAATTTTAGGATTCCCTGTTTCAGTTCTACAACTATTCCATTAATTTTTTCGGCAGAGTTTTTTAGAGTTTTAGATGTTTTAGATTGCAGAGAAGCATTTTCAGATATTGCTTCAAGCTGTTCAACAATATTGACAGTTGATCGGGTAGATTCATCCATAGCTCTACCAATATCTTCGGTAGCAACACTTTGTTCTTCCGAAGTTGAAGAGAGTACAACTATGCTCTTTGAAATCTGATCAACGTTCTTTGAAATACTGTAAAATTGAGCAGAAATGAGTTTGCCATTTTCACTGACTTTCTGAACTAATTGTACAGTGTAATCAGTTGCCTTATCAGCTTTATCAACACTACCTGTTATTTCTGAAAGAATATTGCCTATATCTGCAGTTGCTTTTTTACTTTCTTCAGCCAGTTTTCTAATTTCATCAGCAACAACCGCAAAGCCTTTTCCTGCTTCTCCAGCTCTGGCAGCTTCTATTGCGGCGTTTAGGGCAAGTAGATTTGTTTGTTCTGCTATTGAGGATATGGTATTAATTATTTCTCCAACATTCTGAGCGTTTTTGGACAGTTCTGCTGCAATTTCAGCTGTGTTTATAGTTTGCCTTTCAGTTTCAGATATGTTTTCTGTGGCTTCGTCCATAAGTTTTAATCCAAATGAAGTAATTTCTGCTGCTTTTTCTATTTCCGCTGAGATTTCCTGTGAGGCTTGTGAAATATCCCTTGCGCTGGCTGAAATCTCTTCAACACCTGAAGTAATTTCCTGAACAGATGCCGATGTAATATTTGTGTTGTTCTCTGCTGACTTCACATCACGGGATAAATTATATGCAGCTGAATTTTGAGTACTGGACATTTCCTGCATTGTTTCGGATGAATCTGAAAGTGTTTCAGCGTATTTGTTCAAGGGGATGATGAGATTCTGAATTGTTTCCCTCATATTTTGCAGGTTGTTAGACATGATACCTATTTCAGATTTGTTTTTCATGTATATCTTTATCTTTCCGGTTACTTCAGGAGTGAAGTTGAAACCTGCCATATCATTCAGACATTCAGTAATTGTTTTAATGGGTTTTGTAATCATTACTGTACTGTAATAAAAAACAGATAGACAAAAAATCATTCCGAAGATGGTGATGGCTATAATATTGCTTGCAAGATTATTGATGTACTTTGCAATCTTTAGTTTAGCTTCTTCATTCGAAAGACCGATGAAAAAGACAGCGATTATATTGTTATCCTTTATAATGGGTTTGTAGGCTGTCATATAGGATTTTCCAAGTATTTCTGCATTTCCGATGAAAAGCTTTCCGTCTATAATTGAGTTATATGCCGCACTATCTTTCCCCAGATAAGTTCCGATTGCCCTCTCTCCGTTCTTTGTCATAATATTCGTGGATATTCTCATAAAATCATCACCCGATCTTACAAATACCGTAGTCAGATTATTATATTCTTCAAGGATATTGTCCACAAATTCATGATCACTTCCGATAATGTTTCCGTTTCCATCAAGTAGTTTTCCAGATTTTAAGGTAAGCTCGCCAAAATAATCTTCAAAATATCTGTAGCTGTTTTTTATATCACTTTCAAGCTTTGAAGCCATTGTTTCTTCCTGAAGCTCTCTCATTCCATAAAGTGCCTGTTGTGAACTGACGTAAGAAAAAAAGCCGAGTTTTGATTAAATTATCGAACAAAAAATTTATAACTCAAGACGAACCTCTTTCAT
>JAQVBK010000428.1 GCA_028690365.1 Candidatus Cloacimonadota bacterium | reverse complement strand
ATTTGCCAGCCTCAGAACAAAGCCAGGGCACAGCATAAAATTGACTGGTGCTGAGAGAAGCATGCTCGGGGTCACTCAGAGTATATTTAAGTCTCCAGAGACCAATGTTAAGAATTCCAATCTTGGAAGGGTAATTTCATTCGATGAGATATTTGACCAGATAAGGACCGAAATATCGAGTGACATTCTGCGTGACATCAACAATCTAACGATAAATGAGAAAGCCGGGCTCAGGATTGTTGAGACTGAATTTGCCAGAAAAGTGGTAAAGACGGTATTTTTGCTGCAGCAGCTCAAATGGATCCCAAAATCCCTGGGCAACATATCCCGTGCAATGCTCGGGGATCTTAATACAGATATTAATGCTTTTGAGGCACAGGTTAAAGACGCACTTGACAGTTTGATTGACAGCAAATATGTTATTCTTGAAAACGGGCAGTATGAGTATATTTCCGGATCCAAAAAACTGATTGAAGAGGAAATATTCAGGGAAGAGGTCAGAACTCATCAGAAGAAACGCTTTGCTTCTGAACAACTGAACAAAATTATTAATGCCTTTAACCGTCTGCAGTATGAGGACATAAAATATTTCGATATCAAATTGTACGGAGATGACAACGAGTTTTCTTCAAAGGGAAACATCATCCTTAAGGTATATTCACCGATTTCTCTCACATATGGAAATGTAGTTCCAGCTTCAGTAATTTCAGGAAGTCATACGACAAAAGATACGGTGTATTGGCTGCCGAATTCAGACGATGATCTTGAAAAAGATATAGAGAAGTATCTAAAAACCCTTCAGGTTGTAGAAAGAAAGGAAAAAAATGATAAAAAAAGTGAAGAAGAAATTGCAATCTTGAGGGACAAAAGGCAAGCTCTTGAAATTTTGAAAAATGGCATTCAGACTTCTATTCGAAAATCTCTTCTTAATGGTAATATCATTTATGATGGAAACGATGAGCAGCTTATTATTAAAACAGAAAAACTGGAAACTGTTTTCAAAAAGGAATTGTCCAAAGTTGTTCCTTACATTTATACCCAGTTTGATGATGCGAAGTTCAAAGTGAGTGAAAATAGTATCAAGAAGATCCTAACAGTAAACAGCAATCTTAATCAGATTGAAAAAGACCTTGATCTTTTTGACGCAACCGGGAACATAAATCTTCATGGAAAAATAGTTGATGAAATTTATTCTTGCATAAAATTGGCCAACGACAGGGGAGAGATTCTAACAGGTGCCGATATCCTTGATAATTTCGATAATGTTCCTCATGGATGGGACGGAAATCTTGTCAAAATTGTGTTAGCTGCACTTTACAGAAGCGGATCAATTTACCTTAAGTATAGTGGAAAAGAGTATTACGATTTTAAAAAATCGGAAGCTCAGGACCTGCTTACAAATTCAAGAAAATTCAAGAAAGCAAGCCTGTGGATTGAACCCGCTGTTTCATTAACTCCTCAGGAGAGAGATCGGATCAAACAGGATCTGGATATTATCTTTAACGTTAAAACAGACGATACCATCAATTCTCTTTCCAGAAACATCGAAGATCAGATGGAAAAAATGAAAACAGATTATGAAAAACAGGCAATTTACTGGAGAGAAAACGGATATGAGCTCAATCCTGCTTTTTATTCAATCAAAGATACCTGCAATATGGTCCTCTCTGAAACAAATCCATCAAAGAGGTTGAAAACTTTTCTTGGAATTACAGCTCAGGCCAAGCTGAAATATGATTACCTGGAGAAAATAAAAGCATTTACAGAAAGGAAAGACCGCAAGTTACTGGCAAGCATAAAGAGTCTTCCCCAGTCGATCAATGTGAGCTCTGAAACGATTGATTCTTCAATCCTTGAAGCTTATGAGGGGCATATAGAAGAGATTAACACTATCATCTCAAATAAAGAGATCGTAGAAAAATGGAGCACAGTAACCGACAATTACAACAAGGCTGTTGAAAAATACAAAGAAGTCTACGAAATTCTCCATGAGAAGAGAAATTCCATTTATACAGACCTCAAAGAAGAGATTTCGAAAGATCCTACTCTTTCTGGAAATATCAAGAATGACACTTTTGACATTATTGAACCTTTCCTGTGTCCAGACAACATCTGGCTTTCCGATGATCTGAGATGTAGCAAATGTAGGAATTCACTCTCAGAGCTTGACAATCATATACTTGCTAAAAACAAAATGCAGGAAAAAATCATTTCAAAAATACTCACTGAAAAACAGCCTATCGAACCCTCAACTGGTGGGGAAGTAGAAGGAAAGAAACCTCAAAAGCAGGAAAAACAAAAGAAGCAGGTCAACATGAACTTGAGGATGTGTTCTGGAAAAACAATAATTATGGATGAAAATGACCTGAAAAATGTCCTCAAAAATATAGAAGATGAGGCAAAGGAACACCTGAAAAGAGGAGAGGTAATCATCCTTACATAACCCGGTGAAAAAGAGGCGTATTCATGGATAAGCAAACAAAAAACAAAGTCAAAAGCATGGTGCTGGCTTTAAGGGAAGACTTCGAAAAGGAGATTACAAACCGGCTTAATAATATGGGCATCTCTCCCGACAGGGAATGGAAGGACGGCAGATCCCTCCCTCATCTTTCCAAAGATGAACTCGAAAGAGATGAAC
>JAQVBK010000083.1 GCA_028690365.1 Candidatus Cloacimonadota bacterium | reverse complement strand
TAATTGTCCAAAAAGCTGATATTATGCATGAATATATCGAAACTAATAATATAACTGAGGATGTAGTTCTTGTAGAAAATCATGTGGAAGCTGTTAATAAATTATCCCGACATCAGGCTGAAGCCGCTTTGACTCCTGTCCTACTTAGCCATCACATCATAAAAAAACACAATATTAAAAACATCCGGATAATTGAAGGTTTTATTGAAGCAAGAAAGTATTGTTTTGCTGTGAAAAAGGGAAATGAAACCTTGGTAAATCTTCTTAATGAAGGCTTGAGTGTTCTAAGGAAAAACGGTTCTTACGATGATATTATGAACAAATGGTTTGATTCGAGTTCGCCTTCTTCAATTAAGCTACTCACGCAATTTCTAAAAGATATCTGGTACATTTTAGTTTTGATTCTCTTGTCGATTTCTGCCTGGATATGGAGCCTATACAAAGCAATAAAAAAACAACTTATCCAACTGAAAGAAGATAAAGAGCGTCAGCTTTCTTATGAGAGGAAGATATTGGAACAACGGGATTACTTCTCTGTTGTTTTCAACAGTGTGAGTCAGGGAGTTTTAACTACAAACTCTGCGGGAGAGATTATCCTTCTTAATAGCAAAGCCAGAGAGATGATTGGACTTCCCTTTGATGAGATGATCGGTAAACTTGCCTCAAAAATTATACTGCTTAGAAATTATTATTCAGGGATAATTGTAAATTTACCGTTGGAAGATGTACTGGCTTCTGGAGAAGAAGTTAATTCTCAACCTGATACTATTTTGTTATCTGCCAAAGGAAATTTATACCACATAAACTACAGCGTTACTCCGCTAAAAGATAGCGATGGCACAATGAATGGAGTCACCATAGTTCTTGAAGACAACACCGTAAACTATCTGAAAAATCTTGAATTGAATGAAACCAATAAAAAATTTCGGATATTTATTGAATCACTGCCATATATGATTCTTATCTGGCGGGATGACAGATGGACATACTGCAATCCGGCTTTTACAGCAACTACAGGTATACAGATTGATCAGTTAGACAGGGTACATTTTATAATAAATGAAAGTGGCGATCTTGAGCGTAAGATAGGAATAGAAGAAGAGGTTACGCTAAACAGAGAAAAAACTGAGATAATGGTTGAATTGGAAGGGCATGAGAGATGGTTTATTTATCGTCTTCAAAAGATTGATTTCTTTCATCATGAAGCAACAATGCTGACAGCAATAGAAATAACTCAGCAGAAAAAAAATGAGGCAATAAAAGAACTGATCTACGAAATATCTGCATTGACCTACAAAACAACTGATAAAGAAGATTTTTTCCGAAGAGTATATCTTGAACTTAAAAAGTTGATTGATCTGAAAAATATCTTTATTGCTCTTGTTGATGAAACCGAAGAGAATATTTATATCCCATTTATAAAAGATGAAAATGAAAATCAGGTAAAAGTTCCACTCGAAGGAACTTTGTCAGCACTGGTAATAAGGGATAAAAGCTCTAAGTTATTCAGAAAGAGGGAAATTGAAGATTTGATTAAAAGGGGAGAAGCAAAACAGGTAGGAACTATGAGCGAAGCATGGCTCGGAGTCCCTCTGATTGTTGAAGAAAAGGTTATTGGATTAATTTGTGTTCAGAACTATGATGCTGCGGATGCAATATCTGATGAAGAAAAAAGGCTTTTGGAGTATCTTTCATATCAGATTGCTGTTTCAATTGAACAAAAAATGAATGAATTATCTCTGAGAGAAAGCGAAGAAAAATTCCGTCTTCTTGCCGAGAATATCCCCGGAGTAATATATGTTTATGATGTTTTACCTAATGGAAAAAGAAAGACGATATACTATGGACCTGGATTGGAAAATTTATTAGGTGAAAATTGCGCAGCAAGAGTAAAAGGGAATGTTGATGAATTTTTTACATACATACACAAGGATGATATTGAGAGATTATTTGAAAAATCGGAAGAATCGGATAAAATGGGTATAAATCTGGATGTTGAGTACCGATTGGTTTCAGATAACAATAACGAAGTATGGGTTAGGTCTATCAGTAGTTCACTTAACATAAAAGACGGCGTGACTCGAATCTATGGAGTTCTGATTAACATAGATAAACAAAAGAAAGCCGAAACAAAATTAATAGAAACAAAAGCTTTCCTGGATTACTCACTAAATCAATCTTTATCTGGTATTATAATTGTAGATGATAAATCAGAAATCCAGTTTATAAATCAGGCTGCAATGAAGCTTCTCGGAGTATCTGATCAATATATGGTTAACATGGGATTTAACAAGAAGTGGAAAATGTTTGATACAGATGGAAAACAGCTTGAATTGGAGGAGTTGCCGGTTTCTGTATCAATTATTGAGAACAAAGAGGTTAGGGACATAGAATTGAAAGTAGTTCTGGATGATCAGTCCGAAAAATGGTTGCTTAACAATGCTTGTCCAATATATGATTCAGAAAATAACTTATTAGGTGGAATTGCTGTAATTACTGATATAAGCAGGATAAAAGAGATTGAACAGACTATAGTTACTGAAAAAAGGAAATTCGAAAGTCTGGCTGAGAATGTTCTTTATGGACTAGTAATGATAAAAAATGATGACGAGATAACATACGTTAATTCACGTTTTACTGCAATAACCGGTTTCGAACTTGGCGAGGTGAGAAATTCTGCTGAGTGGTTTGAAAAAGCTTATCCTGATAAAAAATATCGTGATGAAGTGTTAGCTTATTGGTCTGAGGCTTGTAAGTTGGTAGAAAAATCACCGGTATCCTCAAATTTTCAAATTACAAGAAAAGATGGTCAGAAACGTGATGTAAATATTATAATGATAGATGTTAAAAATAATAGCAGACTGATTTCCATTGAGGATATTACTGAACGGGTCAAATATCAGGAGAAAATGATTGAGGCACAAAAGATGGACTCAATTGGTCATTTGGCAGGGGGGGTGGCTCATGATTTCAACAATATGCTGGGTGGCATTTCCGGATTTACTTCTCTTCTGCTTATGAAGGAAGAAGATGAAGAAAGAAAGGAACTACTGAATGGAATTTTAACTGCCGTAAAGAGATCAGCATCATTGACTCAAAAGCTACTTGCTTTCGGAAGAAGAGGCAAGAATCTCGCGGTTCCAATTAGTCTAAATGATGTTGTTAATGATGTGGTCAGCATTTTGGAAAGAACTATTGCTAAAAATGTTCACATTACCAAAGAGTTGCGAAATGATTTGTTTATGATAGATTCAGATCCTTCTCAGATTAATCAGGTTATAATGAATATTTGTGTGAATGCTGTTGAAGCTATGCCTGACGGTGGTGAACTGAGAATACACACTGATAATGTTGATTCATCTGCCCTTAACTACGATTTTACTACTCCATTGTCAGAAAAGAATTATGCCTTCATTAGTATTAGCGATACCGGCATTGGTATGAGTGATGAAACAAAATCTCACATTTTCGAACCATTTTTCACAACCAAATTCGAAGGACATGTGAAAGGTACAGGATTAGGATTGGCTACTGTGTATGGAATTGTCAAAAATAACGGAGGGTTCATTGAGGTTGAATCAGAATATGACAAAGGTACTTCTTTTATAATTTGTTTTCCACGGGGTCACCGTAGCAAAGTGGAAGAAGAAAAATCTGAACACAAAATTGTCAAAGCTGAAAAAGGAACAATACTGATTATTGATGATGAAGATATTATACGTTCAATGATAAGTAAGATGATTAAGACGCTTGGATATTCGGTACTTACTGCAGAGAACGGGAAACTGGGAATTGATATTTACGAAAAAAACCAAAGTGATATTAATGCAGTAGTGCTGGATATAAAAATGCCGGTAATGGGGGGGAAGGATACCTTAATTGCTTTGAAGAAAATTCAACCAGGTGTGAAAGTGGTTATTTCCAGTGGTTATGGTCAGAATGAAGAAGCTCAGGAATTGCTGGATATGGGAGCAAAAAGACTCATCGCCAAACCGTTTGACATAGCAACTTTGTCAGATGCGTTAAATCAGGCTTTGACAACATAAAAAAAAGGCAGCTTAGCTGCCTTTTTTCTCTATAAGTCTTTGAAAGGACTATCTATCTGATTATCCTGACTTTTGTTTCTTGCGTATCTTTTCCAGTTATCGCGACTGTCACCTTCTACTTCAATTTTTTCAGCACTTGCAGTAACAGTTGATTCGAGGCTTATTCTTTTTTTCTCTTTATCTATTTCAATAACTCTTACATTGAGGGTTGTTCCGATGTCACTGATCGGTATTTTTAGACCTGCTTTAGCAATTCTGGATTTTGGAAGAAGCCCTACGATGCTGTCATGAAGTTTAATAAATGCTCCGTGCGGAGTAACGTTTTCAATAACACCTTCGTAATCGTTTCCGACTTCCAGGATGCTGTCAATGTCATCCCAAACATTTGGCTCAAGCGACTTCAGAGAAAGAGATATCTTTTTCTCTTCAACCTTGACTCTGATAATTTCAGCTTCGACAGTGTCTCCAACTGTCAGCATCTCAGAAGGATGTCCTATTCTCCTTCCTGAAGTCATTTCAGAAATCGGAATCAAGCCTTCAACTCCATGTTTTAGCTCAATAACAGATCCAAAGTTTTCGATTCTGACTATCTTGCCTTTTACTACATCACCTTCTCTGACAGTCTGAATGTACTCATCAAAAGGATTCATCTGAAGTGCTTTCATGCTAAGCGAAATTTTCTCTCCGGAAATCTTGATGATTTTTACCTGTATCTTTTCTCTGATGTTTATTACTTCAGTACAATTTTCTACTCTACCCCATGATATTTCAGAAATATGAAGCAACCCTTCTACGCCACCTAAATCAACAAATGCTCCAAAGTCGGTAATTCTGGTAACTACTCCTTCCAGAACAGCTCCTACTTCAATTTTCTCCCAGGTTTTTTTCTTTATTTCTTCTTGTTCTTTTTGCAGGATTGGGACACGGGTAACGACTATGTTCTTGCCGTTTTCTGCGTATTCCATGATTTCAAAATCAAAAGTTCTGCCGATATACAATGACACATCATTGATTCTTCTAATGTCTAATTGTGATACAGGACAAAATGCTCTGATTCCTAACAAGTCCACAGTGAATCCGCCTTTAATTGCTGACATGACTTTTCCGTTTACCGGGATTTTTTTGTCATAAGCGTCTCTTAACAGTTCTTTGTTGGCATAGGATTTGTTAAAGCTTTTAGAGATAATTGTTTCTGAGTCAGTTTTTTTCACGATAAAACCTTTTAGAGTATCTCCTACTTTCAGAGAAAACTCTCCGTCTGCATCAAGATATTCATTTTTATCTGCATATGCATCCAGCTTGCCACCCAGTGAAACAAATATATAGTCATCTGAAATGTTGATGATTTCACCGGAAATCTCATCACCAAGTTCCAAATCAACAGATTTGCCTAGTGATTCTTCCAACATTTGAGCGAAGTTTTCTTCATTATTTTCTGAATGAGAATTCTCTTCAGGTTGAGCATTTTTTTGAACTTTTTCATCATTACAGCATTCATTGTTTGTTCCTGCTGAAGCATTAATATCCTTTTCAGGTGTGGTTTCTTGAGTATTGTCTACCATATACATCTCTCCAAATTTATTTTACCGACAATTTTTTTTCAGTGGTTTTATTGTCCAGCTTTATTTAACCTCAGGAATTTGTGCTGCTTAGATGAATAATCTTGTGGTTTAAATCGGAAAATTTTATGTTCTTGCTGACACAGCCATAAAGTTTTTTGTAAGAATTAGCAATCATACTTTGCGAATTCTTGGTAAATTTTAAACAATTAGCAAGATTGGTTAATATAAATGATTATCCGAAAATGATATAGATTGATGTATATCCGAATGATATAGTGTATTACGATTCTATTTATGATGAAAAAAAATGTGCTCCTGTTCAGAATTATTACAATAGGACCTTTTTCAAAAAGTCTCAACAATACAACTCTACAGCATTTTCTGGAACGTGCAATTATTGATTATTCAAGATAAAAAAATCAAATGCTGGATGGCTTGAGTATTCTATTTATGTGTTTTCTATAGGAAATACACTGGCATGAAGATTGCAATGAACTATGTAAAATTAGCAAAGGGGGAAACATGAAACAAAAACTTTTAATCATGCTTATGCTGATAGGTATTGGACACCTTATGGCAGAGTACAGTTATGAAGGAAAAGTTGAAAGGAGTGAACTTCTGAGTCAAAGTTCTGAAGAAGTAGTTCTGTCAGAGAATGAAGAATCGGCACTTGTTGATAACAAAATTGAGCTGAACAACATCGCAGTTAAGATGAATGACGCGTTTATGGGTATTTTGCCAGCAGAAATGACATTAGTAGATGCTGTAAATCTCGGTTATACAGAATTTTATGGGATTTTGGTAAATGGTGTTGTTCCAAATAGTTCTGCAAAATTTCATAGAATTCTGAAAAATGACATTATTATGCAAATTGATGCCAAAAAAGTAGAAAATATGAGTGTGTTTTCTGTAATTTTGTCAGAGTATCATCCTGGCGACACTATTGAAGTGAAGCTCTTCCGTAATAAAGAAGTGCGTATCATCAAAATGACTCTGGGGATCAGAGGTGTCGATTATGATCGGTTCTTGGCAGGTGATTTTTCAGTAAATGAAAAGAACAGTTACTTGTTTACAGAAAAATATGATAAACATCAAAAGAAATCTGTAGGCTATGGCGGAGGAAGCTGGATCCCTGTATGGTTTACACCGGATTATGAAGAAATAAACAAAAAAATTGCAGAAATCGGATTCAAAGAAATCAAAAAAGATGGCATTTTTTTAAATGGTGGTGGTGGTCAGGGAAACATTGGGCAAGGTTTCTTCCTGGGAGGAATGGGTGCCGGATATTCAAAAGAGTTGACTTCAGGGACTAGGAAAATGGCTTTTTCTGTTGGTTATGGTGGAATAACTCTCGACAAACGATTTGCCATTACTTCCAAAATTGTCTCTTCTTTGGGTTTTATGTTGGGTTGGGGCGGATATAAAATAAGAGTAACTAATACAAACGGCAGTTATAATTGGGATGACATCGCGGGTATTGTGGAAAACAATAATAGTGAAGTATATGCTTCAGGTTTTGAAATGCAGAAAAATTTTATTCTTTTCCAACCAAAGTTTGTTACAATGTACAGAATGCTCAGCTGGTTATCTATCAGAGCTGAGGTTGGCTACATGATGGGATATTCTTATTATGACGGCTGGGTAGCAAAAAATCTGAGTGATACTATAGAAATAGAAAATTCACCGGACACCTCGTTTAATGGTTTCACATTTACAATAGGTCCATGGTTTGGATTCTGATATGATAAAATTTCTTGCGGAATATAAGAGCAGTCAAAAGATTGCTCTTATTTGATTCTGGAGAGTTGATGTTTGAAACTATTGCAAATAAATTGTTCACAGGTGTAGTTGCTTTTGCGATGATGTTTTTTTCATCATACAAAGGTAACGATGCCAAATTTAAAAATTTGGATGTGTTACTTACAGGACCCCAACTGATAATCAGAACTGAATTGCAGGATGCTTTCACAAACGATTTCCAGGAAGTGTTTAAATCGGGGAAAGAAATACGAGTGTGGTTTAAAATTGTAGTGATGGCAGAAAAGAAGACAATTTTACAAAACGAATTTTTTCATGAGATCCAGTTTGATCCGTTAAGCCAGTCATTTACTCTGTTCATTGAGGAAACACAAGCAACTTATGAAATAGAAGATTATAATGAATTGATCAGAACAATATCTATAGTTAATTATTTCTATGATTTACCCGATACTTACAGACATCAGAAATTGACTGTTGAACTAAGCTCATTCCTAAAAAAGATTACATTGGCTAACCTCGATAAACAGGTTGATCTTATGATGTTGTGGAATTACAAGACTCCTTTTAGCAGTAAGGAGATATCCGGACATGAAACTGGTTTATAAACTTAATTTGAGAGTTATTGTAATAATAACTTTTGTGGTGCTTTATCAAGGAAGTCTAATACTGCTGAATTCTTTTTTTCTGGATCAGCAGAATAAGATGAATTCAATATTATCCGTGTCTCATTTTGACGAGAAATTTTCTGAACTATCATTTGCGTCAAAACAGGATAGCTTGAAGGCAACTGAAATCATGAAAGATTTCAGAGAAGCAATTGCTTCTTCATCAATGCTAAGAAGAGAAACTCAGATATATTCTGCATTAGTGCTCTTTCTATTAATGTTGTTTTCGATTTTTGTTTTCATTATTATTTTCTATCGCATTACTGCTCCTTTAAAAGAATTGAATCAGGCAACTTTACAGATAAGAAATGGTGATTTCTCCGTCAATTTGTCAGAAAGTGGTATTCCAGAAATGAGACAGTTGAAACAATCTTTTAACCGAATGTCGAAAGAACTTGATTTTATTCAAAAGAAACTGCTAGCAGCTGAAAAAGAAATGATATGGAAAGAGTTATCCAGAGTTCTGGCTCATGAGATAAAAAATCCACTTACTCCGATTCAGCTTTCTGTTCAAAGACTTGAAGATAAATATGACAGTGATCCGGAGAAATTCAGGGCTATTTTCCCTGAATCTGCATCTATAATACATCAAGAGATTGCAAATCTGAGAGAACTTGTGAAATCATTTTCTGTTTTTGCCAAACAAAAACAGCCTGATGAATCAATCTTCAATCCGGCTGAATACTTGACTGAAATAGTAAAGCCTTATCAACATAAATATCAGATAATTTGCGAATTGAATGATTGCATGATAAAATTTGACCAGAATCACTTCTACCAAATTGTTACAAATGTTCTGCAGAATGCGATAGATGCTTCCGGAGTTGACAACCCAATAATTATTAAGCTATTTCCCAGTAAAAGTTTTGTTGTGCTTCAGATTATAGATGAAGGAGCAGGTATTTCGCAAGAGGATTTGATGAAAATTTTTGAACCCTATTTTTCGACAAAAAAACATGGAACAGGTTTAGGACTGGCATTGGTGAAAAATCTTGTAGAATTGAATAAGGGTTATATCCGGGTACACAGCAGAATTGGCGAAGGTTCAACATTCGAAATAATAATGGACGCAAGCGATAATATAGAATAAAAGGCAACAGTAGTTGCCTTTAGTTAAAAACCTCTGATTGACATATTTTCAATAAATTGTGGCGAAGTTGCTTTTATACTAACGTTTCCTGAGAACTTTACATTTTTTCCAAATGAAACATCGCCACTAATTTCTAAATAAGTGCAGTCCTTTAGAGAGGGAATTCCAGTACTGAATCGATTTTCAAAATCAGAAATGTTTGTGTAAATGTCATCAAGGATAATCAAGGGCGTTCTGTCAGAATTTCGAATGATGTTGAAATCATCAGTCAATTTATAAGCGTCTGACCAAATACAGAGAAGTTCGTTTGTTTTTTTTACCGGAGCAAATCTGGTTCTTGGAACAACAACTGCTTTTGAATTCTCAAACAGGCTGATTGCCGATCCCATAGCAGTTTCTATTTGGTATACCTTTATCCCATCAACATTTTTTTTGTTAAGAATAAGGGGCAGTTTGATAATATTGTCATTAGCCTTCATTAACTTCTTGATCTCTACCAGATTCAGCCAGAGATTATTGGTGTTAAAATATTTGTATAGATTTACATCTTGAAATTCCCCTGCTTCTGTTTCCGGACATTGTGCTGTTTCGCGGAGAATAAGTTGTCCTTCTCTGGTTTCAGCCAGGTGACCTCCTTTTTTATCCATTTCGGTTCTATCACAAACCTCCATAATTAAAGGTACCTTTGAACTATCCAGATAATTTAGGATTCGATCATCAACAATTGCACCGAGATTGTCTGAGTTAGAAACGAAAGCATAAACAATTCCTTTGGAAATCAATTTATCAAGGATATTCGAGATTGCCATTGATATGTAAATGTCTCCGTGTCCGGGTGGATTCCAATTTAGCAATTCGTCTGACACATTCAGAGGTTCAAGGTTGTCTTGTCTTATTTTGGGAAATTTATTTTGTAAAAAATCAAGTGGAAGATCATCAGAACAAAGATCAGGGTATTTTTCAAGATACTTAAGAGTATCATGGCTTGTGTTAAAGCTGTTCATGAAAAGCAGGGGTATTTTATGACCGCATTTTTTTCGCAAATGCAAAATTTGAAGTGCAATTATATCTAAAAAATTATATTTGTCTTTAACTTTGAGCAGTGACTTGGCTTTGCTTAGTCCCATACTGGTGCCTAATCCACCATTAAGTTTAATAACTGCCAGTTTTTCATAGGGCGACAAATTATTGTTATCTATGGAATCGTATTCCACAAGATTGTTTTGTGAAGGTGGTTTTATCTTATCTTTGGTTAAGAGACCTGTAGCACCTTCGAGTACTTGTTTGAAGTAATAAGCAAAAGTATTAATGATAAGTGGATCAACCTTTTCATTTTGCATTAGCTTATAATAAGTGTTCAGACGACTTTTCATAATTCCTCCTATTCTTATTTTTTATAAACATGAATAAATTTCTTGACTATGAAAATGAAAAAAGATTTTAAGAGTCAACAAAAAGTTTCTATTTTTTTGGAGAATGAGGTTACATGGCTAAAACCCTGATTGAAATTGAAAATGATTTTCAGAGTATTGATAACATCCCTACTCTCCCCAATATCGTTCATGAGCTGATTGAATTGATCGATAAAGAGGTATCTATGAGTAGAATCAGTGAAATCTTAGCTATTGACCCTCCAATAACTACCAAGGTGCTCAAGATTGCTAACTCGGCTTTCTATGGGGTCAGACAACGGATAGACACCCTGAGGAGGGCACTGGTTGTCCTTGGTACTACTGAAATTACCAACATAGTTCTTGGAGCTTCATTTTTAAAGGTCTTGAAGGTGTCCGAGACGATGAATCAGTTTGATTTGAGAAAATTTTGGGAACACTCAATCCTGGTGGCACATTTTTCCAAGTTACTTGTAAAAGCACTACAAATGAAAACTCATGGTGAAGAATACACGGCAGGATTGATCCATGACATTGGGAAAATAGTTATCTATCAGTATTATACTAAAGAACTCATAGATGTGATGAATCTGGTTTGCGAAAACAGGGTAAGTGGATATCTGGCTGAAAAAACTGTTCTGGGAGCTGATCATATGTACTACGGATATCTGCTGGCTAAAAAATGGTCTTTACCTCAGAACCTACAACAGGTAATACTGCATCATCACAAACCGATTCTGGCAGACAGTCACAAGGAACTGGTTGCGGTAGTTAACATTGCCAATTCAATTGCTGTTTCCATGAAGATATTTCCCGAGAAATATTCTTTTGATGAACCAAATACATCACAAGCCTATTTAATACTAAAAAACTATACACCAAATTTCGATTTATCCGCTTTCAGAGCAACATTGTCAGATGAAGTAACTAAAGTCAGAAAACTGATTAATTTTATTCAGGAAGTTGAAGAAAATGCCTAAGACTTTAATTGAAATCCAAAGAGAATTTGATAACATCAGAGAATTACCTACATTGCCAATAGTAGCAGTTAAGTTGCTGGAACTATTGAGGGATGATAATTCAACTCTGAAAGAAATCACTGACGTAATGTCTATTGACCCCCCTATTGCTACTACTGTTCTTAAGGTGGCTAATTCAGTCCTTTATGCTTTACCACAAAGAGTTGACAGCCTGAGACGTGCTTTTGTGATACTGGGAGCAAATGAAATCACGAACATCGTGCTTAGTGTGTCTTTTGCCAGGACTTTTCCCTGGACCAAGGGGTCAATCTATTTTGATAGAAAGAAATATTGGGAGCATTCAGTTGTTACCGGATATATTACCAGACTTTTGGCAAAGGAATTAGGGATAGTTACCCACGGCGAGGAGTATACTGCCGGTCTTATTCATGATATTGGTAAAATTATTATGGACCAGTTCTTTCATAAGGAATTTGTTCAGGTGATAAATTTAATA
>JAQVBK010000427.1 GCA_028690365.1 Candidatus Cloacimonadota bacterium | reverse complement strand
TGAGGCTGCATTAAATAAAGCAATTAACGCTATATTGAAAAAACAACTGAAGCTATGTAAAATCAAACAACTGAAGCTACATTAAACCTGAATTAACTTAACTGAAGCTACATTAAACTGAATTTAACTGAAGCTACACAAATTAAGCTATGTTAAATCAGACTATTGTTAAGATTCTATTGTTAAGATTCTATTGTTAAGATTCTTAGATAGAAATTATTAGATAGAAATTATTAGATAAAGTTATTAGATAAAGCTATTATAAAATAAATATTATATTTAAAGGAAAGTGCTTGAGATGACTATCTGCGCACTCATAGAGACGATTCTGCTTTAATTCGTAAACTCCTTTCCGATATTCTCAGTCAAGACCCAAATCTCAGAGTAGTAGGAACGGTATTCAATGGAAAGGACAGTTTTGAGAAAATTAAAAAGTTGGTGTATGATGTCGTTCTTCTAGACAATGTTATGCCTATTCTTGACGGCCTTAAGACTCTCGCTCGGATTATAAATGAGTGTCCGAATCCTGTTGTGATGATTTCAGCCCTTGGAAAAAGAGCTGAGGAAATTACACTTACAGCCTTTGAATACAGAGCAGTGAATGTAATCCAGAAGCCTGAAGGGATTCTTAGTCAGAACATGCCAGATATGGCAGAAGAAATTTGCAGAAAAATCTGTGCAGCTGTAAAAGCCAAAACAGAAGTACGGACTAAATAAGTATTGGGATTAAAACAGAACAGAGACTAAACAAATGCTGGGACTAAAACAGAAATAGGGACTAAATAAATATTGGAATTAAAACAGAACAGAGACTAAACAAATGTTGGAACTAAAACAGATGTAGGGATTAAAACAGAATTGAATACGAGACTAAATCTAGAACTCAATCCCAAATTGAACTCTGTGTTGAGAAACCATCTAAAAATATGAACTTCCAGAAAGGCAGGGAAAATTATGGATATGTCAAAATATATGGGCATTTTCAGGGCAGAGTCAGAGAAAAACATTAAAGAGTTGAGCGATTCCCTACTGGTACTTGAGAATAATCCTGAAAATACGGAACATATGAATACGTTATTTCGTGCAGCTCATACATTCAAAGGCATGTCTGCAACTATGGGGTTCAAACAAATTGTAGAGTTAACGCATGAAATGGAAAGTTTGATAGACAGGCTGCGCACGCGGCAAATTGTACTTAATTCTTCTTTGATTGATGTTCTCCTGGTATGTGTGGATACCCTTGAAGGGCTTGTAGAAAATATCTGTGAAAGTGAAGGAGATAAGCCCGAAAAAGGAAAAAAAGTGACAGCTAATAAATGCGAGTTCTATCCTGACGTCTACGAAGTGATAAAAACGTTAAGGGAAGTAAATGATTCTTCTGAAAAAGTCTCCATTCAAAGAATCGAAAATAAACTCCTACCTGCAAAGAAAAAAACGACAAAAGAAATCTATCAACCAGAGAAGGAAGAAAAAACCCCAGTTTATCCAAAATCGAGTCCTAAAGTGAAAATTGTTCAGAACCCAAGAATCAGTACCGAACAGCTCGATAAATTGATGAATCTCGTGGGCGAGCTCGTAATTAACCGAAGTAGAATAAATGAGCTTACACGCAACCTGAAATCCAAGGAGCTTGAGGTTGCACTCTCAGATTTTCATAAACTAACAAGAGAACTGCAAGACGAAGTGATAGAGGCAAGAATGGTACCTCTGGATCATATCACCTACATCTATCCCAGAATGATTAGAGATCTTGCACGCATACAAAACAAAAAAATCGATTTTATAATCAAAGGGAAAGAACTCAAGCTCGATAGAACTATTCTCGAAGAAATCGGGGATTCCCTAGTGCACCTGTTAAGAAATGCAGTAGATCACGGAATCGAAATTCCGGAGAAGCGTGTAGAACTTGGAAAAAAAGAGAATGGCGCTATACTGATTACAGCTTCAAGACAGGAAAATTTTGTCCTTATTAGAATAGAAGATGATGGATTTGGAATAGACACTAATGAAATCAGGAAAATTGCATTAAAGAAAGGAATTATTTCAAGAGAAAGTGCGGAGCAGCTTCAGGAAGAGGAAGCAATGCAGCTGATCTTTACTCCAGGTCTCAGTACTTCTGACAATGTTACCGACATCTCCGGAAGAGGAATAGGAATGGATGTTGTAAAAAACAGAGTTGAGCGCCTTGGAGGATCCGTAAAAGTCGAATCAAAGCCTGGACTGGGTTCCAGTTTCGAATTGAAACTACCTTTAACCGTTGCGGTTTATCAGGCCATACTGGTAAGAGTTGGAAAGGAAAAATACGCAATTCCCTTCACAAGCATAGTGAAAAACATTGAATTTAGCTCGCAGGAAATCAAGCATATTAAAGGACGGGAAGTCATTTTAATAGACAATAAAATTCTTCCACTTTTTAGATTGAGAAGGCAGTTTCAGCTACCTGATGATGACGACGAGAACAATATTTTCGTAGTTCTGGTTGAAAAACACGGGCAATATATTGGAATAGTCGTGGATGAACTGCTTGGAAAACAGGAAGTAATAGTAAAAAGCTTCAAAAGCAAGCTTCTTGGCAATACCAGAGGATTTGCAGGAGCAACAATTCTGGGCGACGGAAACGTTATTTTAATTATCGATGT
>JAQVBK010000426.1 GCA_028690365.1 Candidatus Cloacimonadota bacterium | reverse complement strand
CAAGCCATTCGACCTGGGGCCTTGTGTATTTCCAGGTTACTTCGGCTTTGCAGTCCTGTACTTCCCAGGGATTGGCTATGACAACATCGCCTTCGCGGATCCACATTCTCTTCTTTTTAGAGCCCGGTATTCTACCCATCCGGACAACTCCGTCCATACACTGAAGTGTTACCCTTTTTGAACCGAGTAAACACGCAACCGTTGCTAGGACTTCGTTTCTGTCCTTGCGGGGGATTCGTACCCTTGATACTTCAGGGTTATCTCCTGAGTTTACTGATTTTGTGGATCCTGTTCTTCTTTTTCTAATAGTACTTCTGTAGTTAGCCAGATTAATTCCTCATTGATGATCTTTGATTGATTCCTTTTAAGTTAAAAATTGATAAGTTGAAAATTGAATGATTCGTACAGGTTCTCATTCCCGATGTCGTTTTGTTCTTACTTTTTCCTGCTGCGCGATTTGGAAATAAGTAAAGAAACAAAGAGAATAAACCAAAAAAAACAAAAAGAAAAGATGAATCAGGAGTTAATGTAAAATAATTACAAAATTAACACCTGATGCAGATTATCTTTAGAATTTCCTGTGGTTAGGAAGACATTCCCTGCAGTATACTGGCCTGCCTTCGGTGGGTTTGAACGGTACTTCGGTCTCAACACCGCAGTCAGAACAGGTCACTTTTGTCATTTCCTTTGGTCCACTGTTACCGCGGAAACCTCCGGAATTTCTGTCATTAAAAGCCATTTTCGTTTCACCTCCGCTTTAGCGGATAGTCAATAGTTTAAAAACAAGATTGTATAGACCCCTAGATTAAAAACAAAAATTGGTTTTTAATAACAGATTATACGTCTCTTTATTTTCAATACATACACTATACAGTCAAATTATATAAATGCATCTATACAAATTGGCAAATAATCTCTCAAATGAGATAACTCTTTTTAGACATAGTTTACGGAGAAGATAACAGCCTATTTCCTGATAGCTCCTGAAAATCGAATTCGGTTAACATGTTTTCACTGTAATCAGAAAACAGCTCTCCAACAGAAAAGAATCAATTTCAGTACTTCGCTAAAAATCTCTCCTCCATGTTTAACCACCATCCATTTACCCCAGACACTCCACTACCAATCTAACCCCTAACTTTTTTCTAAGCCATTCCTCAATGAGAAGTCTAAACATATCAAATCTGAACTTATCCTCATCTATGACTTGAGGACCTTGTTTGACGATCGTAAAATGTTTTTTCTGAAGGTATAACCATATGTTTTTTAACAGGAAAGAAATCAGCGCATAAAAGTACCTGATATTAGCATCTTTAGATGAAGTCCGTGGTTTAACCATGTTTCTCATTCTGTACGATGATTCAATTGCAAATCTTCTTCTGTAAACCGTACTGACTTTTCTTGGAGTTATCCATAACATATTGTTCACTCCGTGCTTTATTTCCCTTCAAGATCTGCTTAATCTGCTCTCCTTTCTTAACAACTGGAATTATATGTGGAATCTTGTTATTCTGCAAAAATTCAAACACGTCTATAGAATAAAACTCTCTATCCAAGCAGAGAACCTTAATTTTAAAATTCAGTCTTTCGATGAGGTCAATGAAATAGGAGAGGTATTCAACCTTTGTTTTGTTCTTTTCTACAGGAAGAACAGATACAGTAAACCTTTCAGTCTTGTTAGTGATGTAGAGGGAGATGTATGAGTAAAAAGAGTTGGTTGACTTTTTAGCCTGTCCACGTATTATATATTCCTCGTTAGATAAATCTGTTTTTCCGTAATAAGGATCTTGGTATAATCTGCAGCGAATTCATAGCTCTTACCTGTTTTCAGGGGTTTTAGAAGTTCTTGAAGGAGGATCTTTTCATTCGATTTGATGTATCCTCTTCAAATTGAGTGGAAAGTGAGAGCTTTCCACTCAATTTGAAGAGGATACGATTTTTCTACTTCGCTTATGAACAGGTATTGCAACTGCTATGGATTATCCTGTATAAAGAAGAGGAGAGTTTCAAGGTATTCATGATAGACATGTATGAAGAATGCCTGAAAAGGTACAAAAATATGTAAATAAGCGGCCACTCCCATTGAATCAGTAACAAGGGGGTGTAGGTCAATGGATCAACAAGGAGCCATTGATAGTGATCCCGCAAAATCTGGGAACAATTCTACTTTTGTCATTAACATTAGCTTGAAGCATGGAAAAGCCATATATCATTCGGAGATACTGTTATTCCCGGAAAAAGTGGAAGTTTAGTATTTCAACTTCAACTTCATACCGCAGAAAGGACAAAAATTGGGGGCTGTGGAGAGATTCAGTTTTCTGGAGCAATATGGACAGGTCTGTCCAATCCCTCTTTTTTTCCCGGGACTCATGTTTTGATGGGCTCTTGACTCCTCGGTCTCTTCAACAGAAATTGAGAGTTCAAGCTCTTTAAGAGAATTCATATTATGGACATCGCCTGAAAGATTTGAAGATTCAATCTGAACTTCAGAATTATTACCTATCAGGCAGCCCCTTAGGACAGACCCCGCATCAGGGATTTCGGCCTTATCTGGAGCACTTACCGGTGACTGTTTTGATGTATTAATCCTTTCGAGAGCTTTCACTGCAGCTCTTCGTACGCAAGCATCTGGACTTTCTG
>JAQVBK010000425.1 GCA_028690365.1 Candidatus Cloacimonadota bacterium | reverse complement strand
CGAAAGAATCACAGAAAGACAACCGTCATGATAACTGGTGCAAACATTGATATCCAGTTTCTTCTATGGGTATGGAAGAATTTAAGTAAGAGAGAATTTATAACTACAGAGACCGAACTCATTGCCATAGCTAGTCAGGCAAATTCTGGTTTGAGAACAAGTCCTAATGATGCCAATGCTCCACCGGCGATAGGAATTCACAAAACATTGTAGAACAAAGCGAAGAACATATTCTGTTTAATTTTTCATAAGGTTTCTTTGCTAAGTTTGATAGCAGTGATAACATCGTTTAGATCGTTTTTCATGATAACCACGTTTCCTGATTCCATAGCAACATCAGCTCAGGAGCCCATTGCAATTCAAACATCTGCCTGTGTAAGCGCAGGAGAATCATTTATTCAATCTCCTACCATAGCGACGATATGTCATTGGTCTTGAAGTTCTTTGACTTTCGAAGCTTTGTTTTCTGGAAGGACTTGAGCAAAAACATGATCAATTCAGACTTGATTCGCTATTGCTTGAGCCGTTCTCTGGTTGTCTCCAGTCATCATATAAACTTGAATTCACATCGCTTTTAGTCTTTTGATTGCTTCGATTGATGTATCTTTGATCGTATCGGCGACTGATATTGTTCAGATCATTTCTTTGTCTGTAGCTATTAGCATCACAGTCTTTCATTCTGATTCTAATTGCTCTATACTATACTGGTCTATGACTGGAATATTATTTTCTGTAAGTAATATTTTGGTACCAAGGAAATAAATCTGACCATCTATTTCTCATATCACTCATTTTCCAGGAATTGCTTGGAAATTGGAAACAGTAGAAAATCAGATTCTTTTCTCTTTTCAATATCTAACGATAGCCTCTGCCAATGGATGTTCTGATTTGGATTCCAGTCAGACTGCTATTTGCAAAATCAAATCTTGGTCGTATCCATCCACTGATGTGATATCTGTAACTTCTGGTTTTCATTCTGTGATAGTTCAGGTTTTGTCGAAAACGATCATATCTACTTTACAAAGAGTTTCGAGTGGTTCTCATCATTTGATAAGAATTCATTTTTCGGCTCATTTACCAGTTCATACCATTAGGGCTGTTGGTGTAGCGAGACCCAATGCACATGGACAAGCAATTACTATCACCGCTGCGAAATAAAGCAATGCCGTAGCAAAACTTACTCATAGGAAGAAGAATCGGATTAAGAAAACGACGATCGCTATCCCAATAACAGAAGGCACAAATATTCAGGATATTTTGTCTGCAAATCATTGGATTGGCGCCTTGGATCATTGTGCCTCTTGAATAAGTTTGATAATCTGAGCAAGAGCTGTTTCATTTCCAACTTTGGTTACTTCGAATTCGAAGCTTCAGAGCTTATTGATTGTTCATCCAAATACTTTTGATCAAGTGTTTTTTTCTACTGGCATACTTTCTCCGGTCAGCATAGATTCATCTATACTTGAATGTCAGGAGATAATCATTCAATCAATAGGTATTTTTTCACCTGGCTTTACTAATAGAATATCTCATTTTTTTACTTGATCTATATCTACATCCACGAAACTAGTTCCTCTTTTTACTTTGGCTGTCTTGGGCGCTAGTCACATAAGTTTGGCTATAGCTTGAGATGTCGATCACTTTGCTCTGGCTTCCAGATATTTTCATAGTGCGACAAACATTATAAGCAAGCTTGATATTTCAAAGTAGATATTTCAGATTTTCTCTCAGTTTAATCAAATCCAGGATCATGTTTGATAGATAAAGAGAATAAAATTATATAAACTGAAAATGAATGCTACTCAGGTTCATATTGCTATGAGGCTATACATATTGAATGTCTTCATCTTAAGCGCTGACCAAGTTCATTTGAAAAAATCAGCTCAGATGATGAATTGGATAGGGGTTGTCAAAATCAATGAAACGATAGCCATTCGTGGCATTATCAATCATCACCAAGGCAACAGTCATGGGAAAAAATCGTATAACATAAATATAATCATTGGCACACTAAGCAATGCCGAAATACTGAATTTTCTCCATCGATATTTTGTTTCTTTTTTCCTTTTTTCTGTTTCGTCTATTTTCTGAATTTCATCTTGGATAACTCATGTATATCAAGCATTTTCTACTGCCTTGATTAACTGATCTTGTGATATATTTCAAGCAACTTTGACCATAGCTTGTGAAGAAGAAAAGTTTACGTTGGCATTTTGTACGCCCGGCACTTTCTTAAGTGACTTTTCTATGAGCAGCGCACATGAAGAACAATGCATTCCTTCTATATCTATGGAAAGCATTTGAGATGAATTTAAAGAATTGGACTCAGGTTGAATTTCATTTTGGATTGAATTATATTCTTGATAGCTATTTTCCTTTCATTTTGTGTGAACAGTATATCATGTTCATTCTTGTATAGAAGATATGATTTTATCTGGATTTATTTCTCCAGGATTGTATTGAATTTCTACTTCCTTGTTTGGTAAAGAAATAGAAACTGACTGTATTCATTGTAGTCATGACATACTAGCTTTGACTAGTTTTTCACAAGAGGGACAATGAATTTCTGGTATTGTTACAAGTATTTTTGTCATTTGAATTATGGAATTAAAAATAAAAGATTAAATTACTTTATATCCAGTT
>JAQVBK010000424.1 GCA_028690365.1 Candidatus Cloacimonadota bacterium | reverse complement strand
GATTTCGGTAAGCATTTCAATATACTTAAGCAGAAAACATTTGACACAAAAAGTGTCAGTCAATTTTTGGATTTACGTACTTCCGTAGCTCAGTTGGTAGAGCAGCTGACTCTTAATCAGCGGGTCCAGGGTTCGAGTCCCTGCGGGAGTACCATTTTTTTTGCCTAAAAACACTATTCTAAATCCCTCATAATCAAGCATTTAGCCAATCACATCAGCATCTTAGCGTCTTTTGCCCACCATACCAATACATTAATACTTTTTGCTTTTTTTTGATATTTTTTGATATTTTTCTATGTAAAACCGAACGCAAACCGAACGCACGGAGGCGAAGATGTTAAAGGAATTAGAAAAAATTGTCGAGAAAGTAAAACAGGAAAATTCCATGTACAGAGTTAAGATTACTATCAGAGAAAGCAGACAGCCTGGAATGCATAGAATATACTTACAGAAACACCTAAATCATAAAAAGGAGTCTCGATCACTTGATTTGGTTCTATTTGATAAAAATGAATATATGGCTCAGAATAAGAATAACATAGCTATTGCAAAAGAGATGCGACTTCAGTTAGAGAATGAAATACTAAAGGATGAAATTGCCGGGAAGCCAACCACAATTTTAAAGAAAGTTAATAGTGACAATTTCCTGGATTATTTTGAGAAAATTTCTACCGAACGCGGACAAAGAAACTATCGGATTTGCAGAGATCATTTTATTGGGTATGTGCAAAAAGATTTTGTTCCTTTCCCTGAAATCACTAATGAACTATGCAGAGGATTCATTCGTTACCTCAAAGATGATCCTCAACGATCTGACAGAACTGTTCACAATTACATGATTTGTTTCAAAGCTGTTTTGAATTCCGCTGTAGTTGACGGATTATTAACAAGCAATCCAGCACTAAATCTAAAAGTGAAGTTTCCTAAGAAAGAAAAAGGCAGGCTGACTTTTGAGCAGTTAAAAGTCTTACACCAAACTCCTTGTGTGAACCAGCAGTTAAAGAATGCTTTCCTTTTCTCCTGTTATACAGGATTAAGGAAATCAGACATAATAAATCTAAAAAAGCACAATATTGTTGATGGATATTTGTCCCTGATCACACAGAAAACTAAGACTTCTATCAAGATAAAGCTCAATAACACTGCACTTTCTATACTTAATCAACAGAAGAAACTCATTGCAAATACTGTGAAATATTGTAATGACAGGTCACAGGAATTTGACGAAGAGAGATTGTTTTCCTTCCCCCTTGGTGGAAGAAGTACTATTCAACTGAGACAATGGTTTGAGGCAGCCGGGATTAAATCGGACAAAACAAAGGAAACAGAGATGTACAGTTTCCATACTGCCAGACATACATTTATCTCCAATATTGTAGAATTCAGCGGAAACATTGTTGCTGCTCAAAAATTGGTAGGACATCAAGATCTGAAGACTACTCAGGTTTACACACATTTGTCTGACAGTTTTAAAGATACAGCGATTGATTCATTGCCCGAGTTAGTAGAGGATTGATTTTCAGCTCATCAATTTCTTTCGGGCAATACGATGAGCCTTTTCCTGAGACAAGTTTCCACCCGCGAGTTTGCGTTTCAATTCATCAACAGGTATAAGTATTTTCTTCCCGCCGATTTTCACAGTACTGAGAATTCTTCGATGAGTCCAGTTATATATAGTACTTACGGTTACTCCACAATATTCAGCAGCTTCTTCAACTGTAAAATAATCCTCATTGTCTCTTTTTGAAGTTTTTACTGAGCCTAACAGCTTCTCAACCATTTGTCTGATTTCTTTTAAATCAGTGTTTTCGTTTAGCTTTGAAAATTTTGAGCTGATGTCGTCAAAGAGCTGTTCATTGTAAGAAACTCGAATATTCTCAATAGTAAATTCCTGGTAGAAATAAGAAAGATTCTCATCTTCCCAGTCACTATCTTCTATTTCCAGAGTAAATATTTTAATCTTTTCGGAATCATAATCCCTTGTAAAATCAGTTTTTATTTGCTCCAACATTTCATTGCAGATACCTTTTTTGTAGGAAAGAAGAAAAACCCTGAAAGGAAATTCAGTCGATTCATATCTAATGTAAGTCACAAATTTTTCCCAAAACGACCGATAGTTGTAATCATTGATGATTTCTTCACGGAATGTGTCATTGAGGGCGAACCAGACAACTGCAACAACTCCGTCTAATGGTTCTTCTAAAGGTTCATCAAAAGAACCGAACAACCTTGGTTTGATTTCATGTAAAAGTTCACTAGAGCACTCAGACAACCAGGTATATGCTTGGCTGATGTAAAAGATATTATTCAAAAAATCTCTTTTAATGGTCTCTACAAGACTATATTTACTGCTGTTTGAAGTGTCGCTACCATCAACAGGAAAATTCTCAAAGAGCTTTTTTATTCTCTGAAGCTGAGATGCATTGACAAAAGAGAGGCTGCTATCATTGTCTATGTTTAAGATATTATCTATCATTGTTTCTCCACTGGAATTATTTTATCGAATTACTGAAAAAACCTGTAACAATATGGCTACAATTTATTTTTTTGCTTTTCTTTGTGTCAATTGAAATAAGGGTAGCGCAGTTATCCACGTTTAAATTGTTATCCTTAAATAAAAAATGCTTGATACTTTTAATAACA
>JAQVBK010000423.1 GCA_028690365.1 Candidatus Cloacimonadota bacterium | reverse complement strand
ACGCTCTTCCGATCTCAGAATGAGACTATCGGCGCTGATATTAATGCCATCGGCCTTTCAGCAGGCACTGAAATAAAAATCTATGGAGATACTTTTGATACATCAGTTACTGATTTCTGCGCAAAGTACGTTTTTTATAAGGCATATAAAGGTACGTCTGAGATTTCTCTTCCTCAAAGCAATATGCCTAAGGTGGATTTAGGGACTTCTTCTGAACCGATCCATATAGTTTTTGTTCCTAATGAGAATCAGAGCTGATTAAAGACGCTAAGCACGTGTTGACTAATATTTTTTTGACTTTTCTGTAAATATAAGTATATTTTTTCTATGTGAGGTTTTTTTATGAGAAATAGCAAAAAATTTATTGAGGCTTTATTTGCATCTGTCCTATGCCTGAGTCTGACAGGCTGCCAGGAGCAGTTGTCTGTAACTGAGAATATCCCCGGGAAAACTCAGATTCTAGTCTCAGGAGCAACAAGAATAAAGACAAATTCCACATCAAAACGAAGAACGGTGGTCTACGGACCTAGCGCCAGTGTCATCTGGTCATCAGAAGACACATCTATTGCCACAGTCTCTCAGGACGGAACCGTTAAAGGCCTGAAGCCTGGGTTTGTCACTTTAACTGCTACTTCAGCATATTCAACTGAAGAAAACCCTATTTCTACTTCTTACACGGTTTTGATCGAGCCTGATTATCTTGATAATATGATTTCCACTATCTTAAGTTACCCTTGGAGCACTGGAGTTCAGTTTTCATCATCAGCTTCTATCAGTCTCTCTTCTTCGCTATCAACAAGTATTTCAGGGCTGACAAATATAAAAATCGACAATTCATCCGAAAGTGATTCATCACCATTTTTAGTTGACTCCAGTATAAAATCCGAATCGCTTGATATTGATACTAATGTAGCTTATTTAGGTGAAGATTCTATTTATATATATGGTTTAGATGAAGACAAATCCTTCACTGCCTTTAACAAGTATTCATTTACTGACATCGCCTCTGCTTTATTAAGCTTAAACATCTTAACCACACCTAACTTTGAATTTAACGGAATCGATTTCGATTCAGATGATTTTGATTACACAACTATCGCCGGAGCGGAGATAAATAAGTACATAACTTTCAGTTCCGATATAAATACTGGAATCACATTGACGCCGGTATGCCTGAATCATATAAATACGAAAATCGCTGACTTAAAAAATGAGAATGATGAAAGCACCTCAGGCCTATCTCTTCTAGCTTCTATTATCCCTGATTCCATAACCTCCTTTAGCATAACTACCTCTTCAACCTATTCAGATTGCAAAATCAGAATCGGCGGCAAGACCGGTACTGATGAGTTTAATTTCTTCGAGGGAATGATAAGCAAGTCTTCTGCCGGGGTCAGTTCAGATTATTTTGATAATCTAAGGGCTTCATTAGAAGCTGTGGGGCCAGAAGAAGATTTTATCTCAGATATGAAAAAGCAGGCTGGTTCAATTTCGGATATTCTCTCTGAAAGAAAAAACGATATATACGACTCAATTAACTTCTCTAATAATTTCAGCTCTTTGGTTTCAGATTATAACGATTCTTACTATTCAATCTACAAATCAGAAAATCCTGCCCTTTATTCAGACTTAAAACAGTACGGGCCTTATATTTATTGTCAGGTAAGTGATGAGGCCGGAAACATCCTGCCTGATAAAACCTTTGCCAAAACCGAGACAGTATATAGAATTTCCGAGCCTAGAGTCGCCGGAAGTAATACTGCATTTGATATTTCTTCTTACAGAGTCGAAATTATTGAAAGCATAAAAGATAAATGCACATACACTTATGATGATGAAGCTGAAACCATTATCTTCACTAGTCTGCCCAGCAGTGGATCATTAACTATCTCTTTGACTCCAAAATCCTCTGCTGAAGCATCATTAGTTCCAGTCAGTTTTACGTTCAGAGCGCCAAGATAACTATTCTAAATTGATCTCTTAATCTGCTCGTCCACGCGCTTTTTAATCTCTTCAGCAGAGGCTAAAGGAACAAGCTGGCTAAGCTCATCTAAAGAGGCGGCCTTTAAAGAATCAACTGTAGGATATGCATCCAAAAGCATATCCTTTCTTTTTCTGCCGATTCCAGGGATGCCGTCATAGATAGTCTGATAGAAATCCTTCGCCTTTTTCTTCCTGAAAGTAGAAATAGCGAATCTATGAACTTCATCCTGCATTCTCATAAGCATGAAAAATAGCGGCGAAGAGTGCACCAAAGGGATGTATTCGCCAGTCTGCCCGTCAATTAAAGCTTCAGTCTCATGCTTAATATTCTTTTTCAGGCCTGCCAGCGGAATATGAACATCAGTATCATTCTCGGCTTCCAATGCTGAAAGAATCTGATTTTCGCCGCCATCAAGAATAATAAGATCAGGATATTTAAGATGGTCTTCCCTGAGTCTAGTCAGTCTTCTTGTGAGGACCTCTTTCATGGAGGCCAGATCATCTTTCTTGTTATCGCCTCTGATATTGTACTTCCTATACATTTCAGGAGCCTTTTTTCCGTTGATAAACTTGACCATAGCCCCTACAGCATCCGCGCCCTGGAGATGAGAATTATCAAAAAGCTCAATATCCAAAGGTGCCTTCATGTTCAGCATCTTGCCTA
>JAQVBK010000082.1 GCA_028690365.1 Candidatus Cloacimonadota bacterium | reverse complement strand
GCACCGATTTTAATGATATCAAAATCATGAATTCTGTTATCTTTAATGCAAATAATCATAGTTTTACTAGCGCCAATTTCGATGAGGAGATAATCTCCACCGTCGGGATTGTTTTCGAGAAACCCATTAGCAAGAGTTAGCAAATCAAACTCAACAGATTTAAGCTGGAATTCTTGATTTTCAGCTATGCTAAGAAAATCTGAAAAAATATTTTTCTCGTAAGCATAGATTAGAATTTCGGTATTTTTTTTGATTTCATCGACTTCAAGTATCCTAAAATCTGATACCATGCCTTGATTATTAATCTTTTTCATGTAAACCTGAGCAAATGCAGATATTTTGCGACTTGTTGTGCATGTAAGTTTTTTTATTACAATTTTTGCAAAAAGAGAGTTGAATAAATATCTTATCTCACTTTCCGGAGGAATCCTTGATTTAACTATTTCCAATGCTTGTGCAATTGATTCAAAGTTTTGAAAATAGATGAGTTTATTTGTTTCATAATCATAATTGCCGTCAGTTTCAAGCTGTCTGTACGGCAGAGTAAAAGCATCGGTAATCTCATGACTTATGTTTGTTTCGGCAGTCAGGACTTTAATCGTTGTGTTTCCGATATCAATGACCGTTACATAGTTTTCTTTCATTATTCACCTTAAATTTTTTTTATATCTTTTTGATATTGTTACGGTTTATCATCTTATGTCAAATGACTCTAAATGATGATTTATTGGCTTTTCTGAAGCATTTCTTTAGGGTACAAATCTTGCATATAAGAAAGTCACCGGATTTAGGGAATTATCTATTTAAAAAGGGGGAGCCTTTTAAACTATTCCTGTCAATCCGGTGATTTCTAATGCTAAAAACCGTCACGATCTATTTGATAGCGATCTTTGGGGACAAAATCTTCTTCTTTTGCAATAAAATTCAGATTATAATTTTCATCCATGCTCATTTCATAGAGCACTCCCGGTTCAATCTTTTGTTCTATGAATTTTTGAACGTCTCTATCTATGAGTATGCGGTAAGTTTCAGATTTTAAATAAATATAAATTGGTGGTTTTATATCTGGTAAGATTGTATACGAATTCTTAGCTCTTTCGATAGTGCGCAAATTTGAGTCTTTTATCGTAATAGGTACATCCTGAATAATATCGCTGCTGGCAAATGAAAATCCTACTAACATTGTTTCAATGGATTTCATTGAAGGATCATAAAACCTTCTTGAATAATCACTTAATTTTTCCCAATTACTGAAACATATCACTCCTGGTCTATTAAGTATTCTTTCTCTGGCAGAAACATCAATAATTTCGTTTCCCAGGAAATCAGCTTTGACCTCCAAACAAGAGCTTCGCTTAATTATAATGTGGCTTTCGAGTTCTCTATCATTTTTCCTGAAAACAATCGGATATCTGCCGATTGGAATATTACTTATTGTGACGGAAGGAGTATCTTTTTTGATAACTTGATCCAAAAATTGTATTTCACATTTTACAGGGACAGATGTGATACGGAGATTACCAACAATTTGATTGATTCTGTATTCATTTTTGGCATCTTCAATGACCATCTTTCTGGTCTCTTTTTCTACATCAAGCTCTACAACGTTATTGGAAATTACATCCACTTCAAAAGTGATTGGAGTTTCGTTATCTTTTGTGAGATGAATTAAATGTTTACCCTGATGGAGTCCAGACAGGTATTTACCATCTTCGTCAATGCTGGATTCTCCTACAAAATTATCGTCACAATAAATCTGAAAGCCTGTTGAACAAAATATTTGAATATCACCTTTTTCCATTTTTCCACCAATTGAAATTTTTATATGTATATTAGCACAATTTCATGTAAATACTAACTACAAACACAGAAAATTAATGTCATAGTTTAAGGCAAGTTTTTTTTAGCAGAAAGTATTTGAGAAGCAATCAACTATTTATGAGCTTCATACCAGTTAACGCCATAACCAATATCAACAGACATGGGAACTATGTCAGAGTATTTGGCAGGGAGAGCATCTACCATCTCCTTTCTGATAACGGGAATCATTGTGTCCAAGTATTCTTTTTTAATCTCGAATACCAACTCATCGTGTACTTGAATAATCATGTCTATTTTGGGGTCTGACTCAATCTTTTTATAAAGATTGATCATTGCCATTTTGATGATATCGGCAGCACTTCCCTGAATCGGCATGTTAACGGCTATTCGTTCTGCTGCGCTTGATAAACCTTTATTTTTGCTGTTAATGTCCGGTAAAGAGAGTTTGCGCCCAAAGATGGTTTCAACATACCCATGTTTTTGGGCAAAAGTTATCTGGTGATCTATGAAATTCTTTATAGTGGGGAATTTTTCAAAATAATTAGCAATAAATTCCTTAGCTTCATTCATTGTTATTCGCAGTTCTTTAGAGAGTTTTGCTGCTCCCATTCCGTAGAGTATTCCGAAGTTGATGACTTTTGCTTTTCGACGTTCATCGGAAGTAATTTTTCCCTGTGGAGTGGCAAATATAATTGATGCGGTTTCTGCATGTATGTCTTTGCCTTTTCTGAAAGCATCGATAAGTTTTGAATCACCTGACATTATTGCCAGAAGTCTTAATTCAATCTGGGAGTAATCTGCTGCAATAATGAGTGATTGCTCATTCTCAACGGCAAAAGCTTTTCTGATTTCTTTCCCCAAATCAGTTCTGACTGGAATGTTTTGTAAATTCGGATTAGAGCTGGAAAGTCGTCCGGTGGAAGCTACCGTTTGATTAAATGATGAGTGAATCCGACCAGTTCTTTCGTTTATTAACTCAGGTAGGGCAGAGGTGTAAGTGGAATTCAGTTTGGTCAATTGTCGATATTCAATAATCAATCTGGCAATTTCATAGTCATCGGCAAGTTTTTCAAGCACTGAATTATCGGTAGAAGCTCCCGTTTTTGTACGTTTAACAACAGGAATTTTCATTTCTTCAAAAAGGATTTGTGCAAGTTGTTGAGTCGAATTCAAATTAAACGGTCTTCCCACCAATTTTGTAGTTTGACTGATGATATCTGCAGTTATGCGGTTGATCATTTTTGACAGGTCTTTTAGAATCAGACTATCAATGTAGACTCCTGTTTTTTCCATAGACATAAGAACTCTTAATAAAGGCATTTCCATATTCAAAAAAAGCTGATAGAGATTGTTTTTCACTAATCGTTCCTGATAAACAGAAAATAATCTATAGGTGAAACAAGCATCTTCGGCAGCATAAACAGATGCCGACTCCTGTTCTACCAAATCGAAAGTTATCTGCTTCTTCCCTGTGCCAATCAATTCAGTTATAGGAATCATGTGATGACTGAATTCTTCTTCTACACAGGCATCCAGATTGTGTCTCATTGCTGAAGGATTAAGCAGATAGGAGGCAATCATGGTGTCGAATAATTCGTTTTCAATAATCCATCCGTGATTTTCCAGAACAAGGAGATCGTATTTGAGATTGTGACCAATAATTTTTTTATTCTTCAGAATTTCCGATAAATGTTTGATAACGAACTCAATTTCAAGGTTTTCAGCATACTGATGATTAATCGATATGTAAAAAGCCGTATCTGATTCTACACAAAGAGAGATGCCTACCAGAGAAGCAATTAAAGGATCAGTAGATGTTGTTTCGGTATCTACAGCAACCACTTCAGCTGATTTAAGTTTTGATACCATACTAAAAAAATCATCTGAATTTTTTACTAAGAAAGTCTCAAAATCGCTGTTGGTTCTGTTACGATTCTCATTTTCGTTTTCCAATACCAATTCATCTTCTTCAGTGTAAACGATTTCCGGTAATAGTTGTTTAACCTTTTTTATAATTGAGTTGAGCTCATATTCTTGTAAGAGAGGGATAGCTTTAGCCAGTTTAGTTCTGTCGTAAGTAAATGAGTTATCAACGATTTCAATGGGGACATCTCTGATAATTTCTGCCAGATCCCTTGATAAATAAGCATTTTCACGGTTGATTTTGAGTTTATTTCTTATGCTGTCGGAATTTATATCATCGATGTTTTCATAAATCTTGTCTAGTGTGGGAAATTGATTCAGCAATTCCATTGCCTTTTTCGGTCCAATTCCGGAGACTCCGGGGATATTGTCTGCTGAATCTCCAACTAAAGCCAGATAATCAATAAACTGTTTGTTTGAAACTCCATATTTTTCTTGAACATCATCCGGCAGAATGGTTTCGTCTTTGAATGGGTCATAAATAATAACATCGTCATCAACCAATTGACAGAAATCTTTATCTCCGGTTACAAATACTATTTTAAACTCATTTTTAAACATTTCGGCAAGGGTTGCAAGAACATCATCAGCCTCATATCCGGCTTTTGAATAATTAACAATACCAATGGAATTGAAAAAATTCTGAATAGGTTCAATTTGCGGAATCAGATCATCAGGCATTGGTGGTCGGTTAGCTTTATAAATTTCAGCTTTTTGTTGTCTCAATGTTTTTTCCTTACGATCAAAAGAGATGGCAACGTGTGAAGGCTGGTATTTCTCACACAATTTCAGAAAAGAATTAATGGTGCCGAGTATTGCACTTGTGTTTATTCCTTTACTGTTGATCAACGGATTTCTTATGAAGGCAAAGTATGAACGGTAGACCAAGGCTGTTCCATCAATGAGATATAGAGTTTTTTTCATGCTATTCTTTCCTGTATTTTTTTATAATATGTATCTAAACATTGTCTGGAGAAGAAAAATATTCGTGTTTTTTCTGTCTATAAATTATTGTCCGTTATTGAAAAATAACTGTGGAGAGATGCACAGATATTATCTTCAATTTCTTTGCAAAGGTAATGAGAATTAATTAGATTTGTTTTTTTTGATTTCGATAAATGACTTCATAAAATTTGTCATGATGTCTTTTTGTGATTTTAGTAAAGATGCTTTTTCCGATTTAAAATCAAAAATACTGAACAGATGAAAGTATTTACCTTCTGAAGTTTCTATCATTTTTCTGGCGAGTTGATATCCCCAGTCACAGTTTACTTCTCCTCTTCTGGAAGGATTAAGAATCATTAAAGAAATATTATTTTCTCTAATTTTTCTGGCTAATAAAACTGACTCTAGGTATGCAGGTTGCTCCATGATGTTTCTTATGTTCTTTTCCAGAGGTTCCGGGTAACAATCAGAAATTAATAGTATCATGTTTTTTTGATTTTTTTTCTGATATTGTGTTCTCTTGAAAACAGATAGTGCAAGCTTTATTCCTTCTGCCAGAGGAGATAAGCCTTTAACTGACGTGTTTTCCAAAGTTCCGATAACTTGCTTTACGTTGAGAGTGGGATGATGTGCTAATCTTGGTAAATTGTCCTGAAAAGTTATTAAACCAAGCTTGTCTCTCATTCTTGAAGAATTATATGTGATCATTTCTACGAACTTTTTGACAAAGGGAATCGAATCTGAGACTGAAGAACTAATATCTGCAATTAACATAATATTGTAACTTTGTTTATACTCATATTCTGGATATAAATAGTCAATTGTGTTTATTGTTAAGGTTTTGGAAGTAGTTTTCTCTGCCATTTTTAGTGCAGAATTAATTATTGTAGGAAGAATAGCAATTCTTCCATTTACTTTATTAGAATATCTGACAATTCGTCCATTCTGGTAATTACTCTTATTCTGGTTGCTTTTCCCCCTTTTATGATTTTTGAGAGAATACTGATTCAGAGATTCTGATCCAATCGATTCATAAATGCTTTGCAATTTCTGTTCATTGTTCTTGAAAACAAATCCCTTTTTGACAACTCTTCGACTTGTGATTTTACTAATTTCGTATAGCTGCATGAATTTCTCGTAGAGTTGTATTTTCTCATCCAAACTCAGGTAGCGTTCTTTCTCAATTGATGAACACATTTTGATGAAGTTTTTGATTAAATACGCCAATTCTGCGGGAGACAAGAGAAGAAGTATGAAATAAATTGAAACTCTTGCGTATGTCATGGCTTTTTGAAAAGTACTTCGATCTGTTAATTCTGATTCATAAGATGTGATGATTTCATTCGCCAGACATTTTTCAATAGAGTCCAATAGGTTCATGTGAAAAGTTTTTGGGAAGTACTCATTTTCAAAATCAGAGTAAAAGCACTTTTTTACATTCATTCTGGAATAATAATATGGAGGAATTGATTCATAAACATGGGGATTTTTCAGAGCTACGTTTTTGTAAAAGGATAATAGCTCTTGCTCTAAGATGTTTTCAAATACCTTGTGATCAATTTGGTGGTGAATTAAATTAATGTTGCTCCCGAAATTTTTCCTGATTGCCTCTTCGAGAGCAATCAGTACTTTTTTGGCGGTAGTATTAATTCTCCTTCTGATATTGATATATCTTCTGAAATTGAGGCTGAGTACACTTCAGAGCTGACAGATTTGATTTTTTTCTCTCTGACTGCAAACCACTGGGTAATTTCAGCTCTGGACAAAGGTTTTTCCAGTCCGCCTTTTCTGGTTCTATGACCTAAAACAAATTTTGCTGCCTGAACAAGGTGTCTGAGTTCTACCATATCATTCTGTTCAATAGCAGCGTGAGTTTTTGCAGTTTCAATTATGGCAATATCTGCCCGATGTCCGTCGATGTTTTTTTCTGAACAAAATTCTACAACTAAATCATAGAACATTTCTTGCATCTTGATGTCGGTTAGTTTACTGCAAGCCAATTCTATTGTGTTCATCAGCGCTTTATTTTTCGATTCGAAGTGCTTTCTGAAAGCAATTTTATCCTTTTTAAACAGGATGTTACGGTTAATAATCTCCTTTCTAAGGGTAGCATCTTTGACAGGCTGGACATCTACTGAAATAGAAAATCTATCCAATATCTGAGGACGCAAATCTCCCTCTTCAGGGTTCATTGTTCCTATAAGAATAAAATCAGAATTGTGAGTAATAGAGAAGCCTTCTCGCTCAACCGTATTGTATCCGGTAGCATCTACATCGAGAATTGAGTCTGTTAGAAAATCAGGTAAAAGGTTTACTTCATCAATGTATAACACTTTTCGGTGCGCTTTTGCCAGAATTCCCGGAACAAAAGATTTCTCGCCTGACTTAAGTAGTTTTTCGACATCAATTGATCCAACAAGCATTTCCTCGGAGGTGGTAAGTGGGATAACTACAGGTTTTACCTTATGTGATGAGAACTCAGCATCCTGATTTGAAAATCTATTCTTACATTCAGTACACCAGTTCTCTCTGTGTGTCGGATTGCAGTTGAAATTACAATTGTTATTAATGTCTATTTCGGGAAGAATATCTTCCAGACTATAAACTACCGTTGATTTGCCTGAACCTTTTACCCCTTTTATGAGTATTCCGTCAATTGAACGATTAACTATGCAAATAAGGCAACCAAGTATCAACTCTTCTTGCCCAACTATAGCTGAAAATGGATAATTAATTCTACTCATATCTACTCCTTTAAAAGATTAGCACCTTTTATTTTTTAAGTATTGTTTGTCAACCGTAAACATTAAAAAGAGAGCTGTATTCTCCAGAAATTATTAGAAATATTTTGATTGTTTTACTTTTGTAGTTTTGGATATAGAAAAACTCGCTCCCATTTATGTAGGAGCGAGCATGTTATCAAATTTTATTCTGCAGTTACCCGATAGAAAGATTTTGACTGATTGTTTGTGTTATCATTGAAATGAGTAGATATAATCAAAGAACTGTTTAACTTAACAAAAGGACCTTCCGGAGTAGCAGATTTATAAACGTTATATCCACTTGCTGCCGGTATTGCTTCCCAAGAAAGAACTACATTGCCTTCAGAAAAAGATATCGCAACTTCCGGTGAGCTCAGTACATTGTCGGTAACCTCAAGAGAAACCGGAACATAAAAAGGAGATTCATCGGGATCATTACTGTAAATTGCAATTTCTGCATTGTATGAGGCTGGTGATAATTCTCCACTGAAAAATTCAGTCGAAAGTGTTCTTGTAGTTGAATAAGCAACATCATCATTAGTGGGAGACACTGATAAGAAAGTAATTTGGAAGAAATTATCAGACTGATCAAATATGGTGGTTTCATCGATTGAACACAATCTAACCAATCCCTGATTTGTTAAAACACTGCTGACATTCCATAAATAACTGCCGGTATTGTTGATAGTTCCGCTTATGTCTTGCCAGCTAACTCCTCCGTTATCGGAGAACTGTATTTTTAATTGGGATGGTGATAGGATATTATTCCAATTAATTGAGTAGCTCTCATTTACTACAAAGGATCCCCCGCCCAAAGCTGAAGTTAGCTGAGGGAGATTTGAAGTATAGTCGACTACAAGATAAGGTCGATTTTCTTCAGCCCAGCCATGCATGCGAATATAGTATGATGTGCCACTATCGCGATCATATATTCCAATTGCAAACCAACCGTTTGGTAAATTATTGAAAAGATCTGAGTTTGCATTGCCACCCAGAACAAGTTCGTGCCAGCCGGTTGAGAAAGATGAATCTTCATTCTGGTGATTATAATAGCCTGATTCTGCTTCTTCACTGATATCATTGTACAGAGCTGAGGCATTAGCAGTAACAGGATTACTGTTCAAAGGAGTGATACTCCAGTACGGCCAGTTTGTATCATAAACGTAAAAGTGAAGAGCAATCGAATTTATGTCACTTCCTGCAGGAATTGCTGAGGTGTCAAATTTCATCCAACCTGCTTCTGATGTCCCATTACAGTTTATCATGCTCGTTTGAGTTTTTTCACTGCTGGTTGTAGAACCTGTGTTGTAATTAGCAGAAAGAGGGTAACAAGTTATAGTTTCTCTTCCCGTTCTATGGGGAACTATTGGGTTGGTATTTCTTTCAGCTTCATGAAGAATCGCAAGTTCATCACTGTTCGGTTCTGATTGATTTCTAGCGAGATTATGTTTAATCTGGAGAGCAGTATCTACCTTTTCCCTAAGATTTCTATCTGCTGAGTTGATGACTTCTGTCCTGAAACGAAGTATTGAAAGGCTATGTCCAACATTGCCCAGAATTATATCTGCTTGAGTTGAGGAATTCTGAAAAAGAGTTTTGCCGAGTGAAGTAGGTGTTACAGTCAAATCAGGATCATAATCAAAAACTTGAACTGTACTTTCTGCAATACGGCAATTGTGAGCAGTAACCCATACATTCATTGTACCGTTTTCAGTTACAGGATTGTCAATATTCACTACTGCGATTCCGGAAGAATTAGTAACTGCAGATCCTATGTGATATCCATTCATGCTTAAGCCAACCAGGGCATTAGCTTTGTTGGTAGTGACAGTGAATGTAGTTTCATCGGTCAACAACTGGTCATTATGTTGTACATATATTGTCCCTATACTATCAGTCCAGATTAGCAAAGTCGGGTCTCCAAAGAGATTAACTTCATAATAAGTCCAACGAAACCATGGATCTGAACTACATTGAGATGAACCATCTATTTTTGAATCATTATTAGTGAAGCCAATATTGTGAATATATTCACCAAATAGCGCATCAAAAAATTGTCTGTCCAGATATTGAGACGAACTGTTAGTTCCACCCGGATTATACCAGCCGTAGCGTGAGTTCCCAATGAATGCTACACATCCGTTTGATATTGTAGTGAATGCTTCAGCAATGCAATCTTCTGTACTATAATTCTCATCGCTATCACGATTATCAAATGCTGCCGGATAACAACCCTGGGTGTAGATTATGAAATAATTATGATTTGTTCCATTACTGGTGAGATTTGAATTGGTAACGTACGAAGTAACGAATTTCATGTTGTAGTTGGTATTTGAGTGCCCTAAATGATTGATTAGATTTAGACCATTATTCATGGAATTTTTCAGATCATTCCATGACCAATCAGGGTCAGTGTCTCTATCATATAAGGTTGATATTGTAAATCCGGGAGGAAAACCGATTGTTGTATAACTATTATAAGTACCGCCATTTCTTATCTCGTCTTTGTAAGTTCCACCCCAGGTGGCAGGATCTTCATTGAGATTTTCACCTACCATAATTGCTTTTTTAAGATCTCCGTTTACTGGACTATACTGGTACATTCTTTGTTTGTTTAAAGCAGCTTGAAATTCGTTTGTCTGATCTGCACAAATTCTGCCAACAGCTACTTCAGTAAGATAGTCTGCCTCATTAGTTTCTCCCCAATATATGTCATTATCTGTGTTCCAGTCAGGACCGCCACCTGCTCCTACCCGATCAAGAGCCGCATAATATAAATCTGAAGGAATATTGTGGTCTATTGTGCTTCCTGCTTCGATTGAGAAACCACGACATGGAACAATATTGGTGATTGGATCTGCATCGCCTCCTAATATTACATAATCGGTTCCGAGATTTTGATAACAATATTTTATGAAATTTCGGATCTTATCTTGCTCATCAACACCGTTGTAATCAGTATAAATCTGTTCAGTTGTCATCAACAAAGGATTATAACCCTGTTTTGTTTTAAAATTGATAAATTCCGAAAAACTACTAACAAAACTCTGGGCAGTGATAACAACCAACCTGTTAAGACCATTACGGCTAGTATTCTCGGACGGATATTGTTGCAGAATTTCTTGTTTCTGAATCTTTCTTACTGAGGAAATTAGTTCAGGAATAATCTCCCGATAATTCATAGAATGGGCATTTGCTGATTCTTCAGTTTCCAGATAAGAATATTCGAATTCGATATCGCTGATGAAGATTAGGTTTTTCTGGACCGGATTGTATTGAAAGGGGATAAAATTTATGATTCCAATTGAATGACCTCTGAAGTACTGAGTCTCAAAATGAGTAATCAGGTTTTCGGGATAGCTGAAATTTTTATTATAAATGTCGTAATCCGGTTCTGTAAATTTATATTCACCATCATAACTGATAGGAAGTGGTTCAGAAATTGGTACAATTGTAATGTCATTTGAGATCAGATTAGTTGTAAGATTCTTGATCGTAATGTTGTCTATTGCCTTACCTGGTGGAAGGAAAAAGCGCAAAGAAACAGTTGGTAAACTTGGTTTGCCGGGATCAGTGTTGATAAAAGATTCGGATAATTCAATCTTTACATATCCATCTCTATCCATGATCAGAGTCGGTTGCTGTTCAGCAAAATATGCAATCGTTTCAGAAAATAGTGTAATTGTAGAAATTACAAGTAATAGCGTAAGAATAATTTTCATCATTTTCTCCTAGTATTATTTTTATGAAAACATGACAGAAAAAATTTGAAAGGGAATTAGTCAAAGAATTTATAGAGGAAAAAACATGAAAAGAACAAAAAAAAAGCGGCAACTAGCCGCAAAAAAAATAATGTCAAAGCGTCTTCAATTTATCTCACGCTTCAATTCTTTCATCAAAGGCTCTGAAAGTTTTGAAGAGTCATTCTTTTTCCACCTGTTGTCAATTTCAGTATTTAATGGAGAGTTGGTTTTAATATAATCCACTATGACATCTCTTAAATCAAGTTCATATCTGGTGACTTGTGATTCCGGAACTTTGGTAAGCATAGTGAGTCCGGCGTTTCCCTGCAGAAGAAAGTCCGTAGTCGCGACTCGATAAATCTTATCGGCTTGCCAGGGTTTCCCACCTATTTCGAGGTGAGTAATACGGTCATAACTCTCTCTCTTTCTGCTGTAGACAACTTCCACACCGGAGACCAACAATCCGTGCCTAGAACCGGATACCCTCATTTCTATAATTTCTTTAAGAAATTTTCCATCTATTTCCATGACGATTACCTGATTATCAAAAGGCATTACATCGAATACATTGCGGTAAGTAATAGGACCTTTGTTGATTTCAGATCTGACTCCACCCAGATTCAAAAAAGAAAAATCAGCAGTAGTTTGAATTCTCATTGCGTCGCAAACCATATTTCCGATAGCATTCTGGGCATCCCGACTATTTTTGCTGAGATAAGTGTTGGAATATCCAATGACTTCGTCCATCCCTTTCTCAGCAAGTTTCTGCATTATCAGAATTGTATCAGCAATTGCCTGTTCCGGAATCCACTCATCTTCAAATAGCGTTACAAGCAATCCATTCCTCAATGATGGCATTTCATAACCTGAAACAGTCTTAGTCTCTTTATCAATTTTAAGAGTAAGGTGACCTATATT
>JAQVBK010000081.1 GCA_028690365.1 Candidatus Cloacimonadota bacterium | reverse complement strand
TCATCGCTCCTCATCTAACATTTTTTAAAAATATAACTATTCATTATAAAACACTGACAAAAATTAATAAACTACAATAATCTGATTTTCTTCGATTATTAAACAAAAGGCAACCTGATGGTTGCCTGTATTCTTTATAAACTTCTTTCGAAAATTTTACGAAGCTCTTTTGTGTCAGAATTAATTAAATCATTAATGATCAAGCCCGAATCAGTTACTCTGCCCAGTCTGACACAACGTGTTCCATACTTTGAACTGATTTCAGATAATCTGGGAAAGTTGTTTTCTTTTACTGTAACAACAATTCTGGAATGAGCTTCACCAAACATTTCAGCATCTAACCTGTGAATAAAATCTATGTTTAAATGTGCACCCAGTGTTTTACCATCATGTTTGAAACAACATTCAGCAAGCGTAACTGCTAATCCACCATCAGAGCAATCATGAGCAGAAAGTAGTAGTTTTTCATCTGCTGCTATCAGAACAGTTTGATAGAGATTGAATTCCTTATCCAGATCAACGTGCGGTGGTTGTCCCTTTATCAGACCATGGATAATTTTCAGATATTCGGAACCACCAATTTCATCACAGTTATCACCGAGTAAAACGATTACATCGCCTACATTTTTAAATTCCTGAGAAATAACTTTATTTTTGTCCTCAATCAAACCCAGCATTCCGATTGTCGGAGTTGGATAGATAGCGCCATCAGGGTTTTCGTTATAGAAAGATACATTACCACCCGTTACGGGTGTCTCAAATTTTCGACAGGCATCACCCATGCCTTCAAGTGCTTTCACAAAAGTCCAGTAAACCTCAGGTTTGTAGGGATTACCAAAATTCAAACAATTTGTGATTGCTAAAGGTCGAGCTCCGGCGCAAACGACGTTTCGTGCTGATTCTGCCACTGCTCCCTTTGCGCCCTCATAAGGATTGAGGTATACGTGTCTACCATTGCAATCCGTAGAAAGAGCAATTGCTTTATTCGTGTCTTTTATTCTAATTACTGCTGCATCTGAACCAGGCTCAATCATAGTATTTATCTGAACCATGTGATCATATTGTGAATAAACCGATTTCTTGCTGGCAATGTTGGGAGCAGCAAGAAGTTTTTTCAGAGTTTCATTAAAGTCTGAGCAAATTGGAATTGAATCCACATTTAGTGCTGATGTTTTATCTAGATACTTTGGTCTGACAAACTCCCTGTCATAGACAGGAGCTTCACCACCTAAAACAAGAAAGTTCGCCGGTAATTCTGCGACAACTTCACCTTTGTCTCTAACTCTAAGAAAACCATCATCAGTCACAGTTCCAATCTTTGATACATGTAAATCCCATTTTTCGAAGATTTTCTGAACTCCGGCAAAATTCTCAGGTTTCACTACCATCAGCATTCTTTCCTGTGACTCAGAGAGCATAACTTCATATGGATTCATTCCTGTTTCACGTTTTGGTACAAGATCTATGTCGATATCGATTCCGTTACCAGCTTTAGCAGCCATTTCGCTTGAAGAGCAAGTTAGCCCGGCAGCACCCATGTCTTGAATACCTTCGATAAGATCAGCGTCAATGACTTCCAGAGTAGCTTCCAGAAGAAGTTTTTCCATAAATGGATCTCCAACCTGAACAGCAGTTCTCTTCTCTTCTGACTCTTCAGAGAGTTCCACGGAAGCAAAAGTAGCTCCATGAATTCCATCGCGTCCGGTTTTTGCTCCGACATACACGACATAATTTCCAACACCTTTAGCTGCAGCCTTGGCAATTTTATTGCTTTTCAACAAACCCACAGCCATTGCATTGACAAGCGGATTCCCTTCATAGCTGTCTTCGAAATAAATCTCTCCGCCTACTGTTGGAACTCCGAAACAATTACCATAGTCGGCAATTCCTTCTACTACTCCATTAATAAGATGTCTTACATGCGGGTTATTGGGATTACCAAATCTGAGTGAGTTTAAAGCCGCAATAGGTCTTGCTCCCATCGTAAAAATATCTCTCAGAATTCCGCCAACACCTGTTGCAGCACCTTGGTAAGGTTCTACCGCAGAAGGATGATTATGGCTTTCTATCTTGAATGAAATTGCATAGCCATCCCCAATATCAACTACGCCAGCATTTTCTTCTCCCGTTTTAGTTAAAAGACTTTTCCCCTCACGTGGCAGTTTTTTCAAGTATTTGATTGAGTTTTTGTAACTTGCATGTTCAGACCACATAACAGAAATTATTCCCAGTTCAGTATAAGTAGGTTCTCGTTTCAATCTATCTATTACGAGTCTATATTCTTCCTGACTCAACCCATGTTCTTTAATTATTTCATCTGTAATTTCAAATCTGTTCATTTTTCCTCATTTGTTATTATTCTTCGGGACCAAAAATACAATTGACCGGACATACAGTCTTGCAAGCTCCACAGTCAACACAACTCTGTGGATCTATTTCTCTTCTGTCATTCTTTTCAGAAATGGCATTCACCGGACAGACTGCTTCGCATGCTCCGCAATTGATGCATTTGTGACTTATTCTATGTGCCAAAGGACCTCCTCTATAATGGCAAAATTGTTTTTTCCGATTGCTTATCAAATATATGGATATTGTCTTTTTCGACTTTGAAAAAGATTATTTCACCACTTTGTGGTATTTCTCGGGTCGAAACCCTAGCCAACAATTTCTGGTTGTTCATCTTACAATAGATAAAAATCTCATTTCCCATTGGTTCAACCACTTCAACTTCAGCTCTCAGATCCAGTTCTTTTGACAAAGAAATGTGTTCAGGTCTTATTCCTAAAACTACCTCTCTGTTGATAAATGGATCTGCGTGATTGTTGAATTTTTCTGGGAGATCAATTTTAACATTTGGAGCAACAAAGAATAGCCCGTTTTCCTTAATTAATTTACCTTCCACAAAATTCATAGAAGGACTGCCAATGAATCCGGCTACAAAAATATTGATGGGATCATCGTAGAGATTCAACGGAGTATCAATCTGCTGAATTACACCATCCTTCATGACTGTAATCCGATCACCCATAGTCATCGCTTCAACCTGGTCGTGAGTCACATAAATCATGGTTGCTTCTAAATCTTTGTGGAGTTTGTTAATTTCCGCTCTCATCTGAACTCTGAGTTTGGCATCAAGATTTGACAGAGGTTCATCAAAAAGAAAAACCTGTGGATGTCTAACTATTGCTCTGCCTACAGCAACTCTCTGCCTTTGTCCACCTGACAATGCTTTGGGCTTACGGTCCAGCAATTCTGCCAATCCCAGAATTTCTGCCGCTTCCTGAACTCTGATGTGTATGTCTTTTTTTGAGAACTTTCTCAGTTTTAAACCAAATGCTAGATTATCATATACAGTCATGTGAGGATACAGGGCATAATTTTGAAAAACCATAGCAATGTCTCTGTCTTTGGGTGCAATATTGTTGACTATTCTCTCCCCAATTCTGATTTCACCTGATGTAATATCTTCCAGTCCGGCTACCATTCTCAGACTAGTAGTTTTACCGCAACCGGATGGACCCACCAATACCATAAATTCTTTATCTTTTATCTCTATATTGGCATCTTTTACAGCATGAAAACCGCCTTCAAAGATTTTGTTCACATTAGTCAAAGTTACTCGTGCCATATAACTCTCCTGAAATGTAGTAATGTAAAATTTAAATATTTGTTTTTTGTGTAAAGAACTAAATTTCACCGAAAGTAAGATAACTATCGGTTTATCTATTCAATAAGAGAAAGCTCATTTCATCAAAGTGCTTTAATTATTGATTATGGAATTGATTAGAGGAATATCGACTAAAATTTTCAATAATTCTTTCAAATCAGGTTTTCTTTTTTTCTTTATCAATTTTACAATCTTCTCAACCTTTACCAAAAAGAGTTGACACTAAAACCAGATAAAATTGTTTTGCGAATGATTATTAATTAGATTATTTCACGAGGTGAAAATGGAAGATCAAGAACTAAAGCTAAAAGAATTTCTAAAAATCAGGAAGATGAAACTGACAGTTCCCCGTAAAATTATACTTGATGCAGTTTTCCAAACTCATGAGCATTTTGACGTAGAGTCAATTTACAATCAGATAAAAGATAAACACAAAAATGTGTCATTAGCAACTGTATACCGTACGATTCCATTACTTACAGAAGCTGGATTAGTTAAACCGGCATTGCGTTCAAATTCCAAAGATCTTTATGAACATATTTATGGTCACCCTCAACATTTACACTTTATATGTAATGAATGTAATTCTGTTTATGAAGAATCAATAGATAAAATCGAAAAGCAAATAGTCGCAATGGCAGAATCAAGAGGATTCACAATCTCAGATATAAATATAAAAGTTAAAGGCTTATGCCAAGATTGTAATAAAAAGGAGTAATCATGCCCTTTCACAAACATCATAGAAATAGAATAAGAAAATTTTGCTGTAAACTACACTCATCAGATAAAATCAGAACTTTGGCAGACTGTCTAGAAAATGAAGAAATGATTATTGCCCGGAATCTGGATAGGAAAACAGTAGAAATGGGACTTTTTTGCGGAGCTAACATAAAAGTAATCAGAAACAATGAAAATGACCAGAATCTCATAGTTGTTGTTGGGGATTCTCGATATATCATCAGCAGAGAAATTGCTCAGATGATTTATGTAATGGAGTAACATGCTTCTTGAATTAAGAAATTATGTCAGACAAAACAAACAAGTAACCCTGGAAGATTTAATCATCCATTTTGAATCATCATATTCTGCAATTGAGCCACTCCTAAGCCAGTTAGAGGATAGGAACATTATTGAAATTATCAATTTAACCTGTACAGGATGCAATTCTAACTGCAGTAGTTGTTCAGATTTTACCAAAAGAACAATAATTCGTTATATTGATAGCAAAATTGTAAATGACAAAAACTAAGTTTTTAATTCTTTTTTCGCTATTTTTCATCACCGAATTATATACCCAACGTTTTTTTTTACAAAACTCAGAGTTTGTATCCTCTTATGATACAATCGAAAACAAATGGTTAAAAAAAAATCTTATTCGTCTGAATGGCTTACAAAAAAAACCTGTAAGAGAACAAATTGAATCTGGAATGGATAAATATTTTTCAGCCAGGTATAATTTCCTTCATACTGCTTTAGATTTCTTCCCATGGGAAATTTATGAACGATACTACCTTAATGACATACAATTGGCAGAATTTTACGGTTATTTTGAAGTAAATTTGAAATTAAACACCACATATTTTTTCCAGATTACTTTATCATTAGAAAAAATAGGACTACAAAATTTGTTGTTAGATAAATTAGAAAAACCCTTTACATATTCAAATGAATAAACTCTTTCAGTTTTCTCATAGATATCAGGAGAACAAATGCAGAAATTCGAACTTATTTCACGATACAAACCTTCAGGAGATCAGCCACAGGCAATAGATGAGCTAGTGAACAATTTCGGTAAAGGAGAGAAATTTCAGACTCTGTTGGGCGTAACAGGTTCAGGAAAAACTTTCACCATTGCCAACGTTATTGCCAAACTACATAAACCTACACTGATTCTCTCGCACAACAAAACTCTTGCTGCACAGCTATATGGTGAATTCAAACAGTTGTTTCCCAACAATGCAGTAGAATATTTTATAAGCTATTATGATTATTATCAACCGGAAGCATACATACCAAACAGAGATATTTATATTGAAAAAGACAGTGATATCAACTCTCAGATAGAGAAACTCAGACTTCGGGCGACTATGTCTTTAACAGAAAGAAGTGATGTAATTATTGTAGCCAGTATTTCCTGTATTTACGGATTGGGAACTCCTGAAGAATACAGGGATTCCCAGATAAGGGTTACTGTCGGTGAAACGATGGACCGCGATGAGTTTCTGAGGAAACTGATAAAAATTCACTATGGCAGAAATGACATTGCTTTTGAAAGAGGAACCTTTCGGGTTAATGGCGATATTGTTGATGTATATCCTGCCTACATGGAACATTCTGTTAGGATTGAGTTCTTTGGAGATGAAATTGAAAGAATAAGCCATATTAATCCGATTGATAATCATGTTATTGAGGTCGTGCCATCTTACCCGATTTATCCCGCCAATCATTTTATCACAACCGAGGAAAACTTACAGAAAGCAGTTAAATCGATTGAAGCTGAGTTACTGGAAAGAATTCGTTATTTTGATAAACACAACAAATATGTTGAAGCACAAAGAATCGAACAGAGAACAAGATTTGACCTGGAAATGTTAAAGGAAATCGGTCACTGCTCAGGAATCGAAAACTATTCACGACATCTTACTGGAGCCAAAGCCGGTGAACCACCATACTGTCTGTTAGATTATTTTCCACAAGATTTCCTGATGGTAGTGGACGAATCCCATGTAACCATTCCGCAAATCCACGGAATGTATGGAGGAGATTTTACACGGAAGAAAAATCTGGTAGAATATGGATTCCGATTACCTTCTGCTTATGACAATAGACCACTTAAATTTGAAGAATTCGAAAAAAAAATCAATCAGATGATTTTTGTTTCAGCCACTCCGGCAGATTATGAACTCAATAAAACTCAGGGTGTATTTGTTGATCAGGTTATCAGACCTACCGGACTGATCGACCCGGAAATTGAAATCAGACCAATTAAGACCCAGGTGGATGACCTAATAAATGAAATCAGATTGAGAGAACCTAAAAATCAAAGAGTATTGGTAACAACGCTCACCAAGAAAATGTCTGAAAATCTGGCCCAATATCTTGGCAAAATAGGCATTCAAGTGAAATATATGCATAGTGAAATTGACACTATCGAACGTACTAAGATAATCAGAGACTTGCGACTTGGTACTTTTCAGGTGCTTGTAGGAGTCAATCTGTTACGAGAAGGTTTGGATCTGCCTGAGGTATCTCTCGTTGCTATTCTTGATGCTGATAAAACCGGTTTCCTACGTAATACCAGATCACTGATTCAAATGTCCGGAAGAGCAGCACGTCACATAGAAGGAAAAGTAATACTCTATGCAGATAGAGAAACTGACGCCATAAAAGAGACTATCAGCGAAACTAATCGCAGAAGGAAAAAACAGATAGAGTATAATACTTTGAATAACATCGTACCTAAAAGCATTGAAAAGAGCATTGATGACATTATGTTCTCAACAAAAGTAGCTGAAGGTTATGCTGAATATGAAAAGAACGAAAAGAAAAATCAAAAAGAACAATTTGAAGATTACTTGAAGCTTGATAACACAGAAAAAATTATTAACGTCCTGAAAAAAGAAATGAAAAGTGCAGTTCAAAAACTAGATTTTGAGAAAGCTGCCGAAATCAGAGACAGAATATTTGAACTTCAGGAATTCCTTGATTCAACCCAGAACTGAAAACAAAGGGGCAAAGTAACTTATGAATAATTACAATAGAAAAAAAGCAGAACAGGTTTTCGTAAAAAAATCCACCGGAGAAATGGAGTTATTTGACACAGGAAAATTAGAGAGATCTTTACAAAATTCTTCTGTGGAGGATGCGTTAATTGATGAAATAGTTTCAGATATCTCCGCTTGGATTTACGAAGGAGTTTCGACGCATAAAATATATAGTCGTGCCTACAGATTGCTTCGCAAATTAAAATCAGATAATTCACCTCTGTATAGATTAAAAAAAGCAATGCTGGAGCTTGGACCTACGGGATATCCTTTTGAAATTCTCATGGGTGAAATTTTTAGCGCCAGAGGTTATTCGGTTAAGACCGGACAGATTATTGAAGGATTCTGCTTGAGTCATGAGATGGATGTCATTACAACCAAACAGAAATCACAAATTCTCTTCGAGTGTAAATATGCATCTGATCAAGGAAAACGAGTTGGAGTTCAGGTACCTCTTTATGTTCATTCAAGGGTAAACGATATTGTTCGTAGACGTAAAGATGAAGATAATTATCTTAATTTCACTTTTTCAGCCGGAGTAATCACTAATACCCGTTTTTCCTTAGATTCCATTGAATATGCCAGATGTTACGGAATACATCTTTTAGGTTGGGATTTTCCTGAAGGAAATGGTTTAAAACAGCTTATGGAGAAAGAAAAAATATTACCTGTAACAATTGTGAATACTCTCACAAAAAATGAAAAAAAACTTTTGCTGGAAAACAGGTATGTAACATGTTCTCAGCTCTTTCATAATCTCAAAGATATATCATTCCTTAGTTTGAATACTAATAAACTTTTTAGACTCAGGAAAGAACTGGAAAATCTCAGCAATCAATAGGATAAGCAGGCATTCAATAATTAAAAAAAAAAGAGGCATATGCCTCTTTTTTATTGTAGTAACAGCATTTTATTCACAATTGTGTGATTTAAAGTTTTTAGCCGGTATAAGTATACACCGGAACTAACTGATTTATTGGTTTCATCCTTAGCATCCCAGTTCAAATCATGTTCACCTTCTCGCAGTTTACCTCTGTAGAGAGTAATTATTTTCTGCCCTAAAACATTATAAATTGATAACTCAACATCTTGCTCAAAAGGTAAACTGAATTTTATTGAAGTGCCAGAGCTGCGACTATTTCCTTCTGCCCTGAAAGGATTTGGATAGTTGGAAAGTCTTATTGATTGTGGTGTATCTACAAATTGATCATTGGCATCCGTAGTCAGGTTTAAACTCACATTCTGAAGATGCTGACCCGATTCTAAATCAACAATAACATTTGAGGATTCATAACCTGCAATTGAAGCCTGTAATTGATATTCACCAGGAAGCACATGAAGCACAAAATCACCTGATTGATCAGCCCGAGTTACAAACTTACCGGCTTTAACTATTACTTCATTTGAACTTAAACCCGCCGGAATATCTACATTTCCACTTATTACTGCAAAGTTTTGAGAAATAATAGTCCCTGAAATACAAAAGTTTTTTTGAGGAACATTGACCCACGTATTTATAGTTTTCACAAGTGCACCCTTACCAGGAATAGCTTGTACATCGTCCATATAAACATAACCGGTACTTGTAGAGATTCTGTAACCAGTATAGTAATCTGTATTCTCTTCAATAATCACAAAATTATCCAGATTAACTACAATCCATTCACCCATTTCAAAATCAGTAATTTCTTTCTCAAAAACAAGCTCATCATTTTTCCATAACTGAGCCTGAATAGAACCTTCAGTGTCAGAAATAGGAGATTTAAACTTTATCTGACTGAAAGCATCTCCAATCGAGTTGCTGAGTTCCTCGTCGTTATAGTTAACCGCACACGTAAGAACAATATTACTTGGAAGAGTTAAGATTTCATTGGCATGTCTGGCATGTGATAGGTCAATTATTCCGGGATATTCCGTAAGAGTAAAATCAATGGTTTGATTATCCTCGGTTACCGTTAAATCCTGAACGTCCATATAATTGTTTCCACAACTTGCCACAGCCAGATAGTTTCCCGGTAAGACATCTGGGATGGAGAAATTGCCGTTGGTATCTGAATGTCCGTTATACGCCATTACACCATCCTGATAGACAGCAATGCTGGCAGAAGAATTCTGTTCCGGCACATTTACATTCCCTGTTAAAGCTTCATAATTTGCCATGTAAAGGTTAACATTAGTATTTGTATGGTCAATATATGTATCAACTGAAACATAGTAAGCTCTGTCATAATTTACAGCAGTAATAGTATACCAACCTTCTGCAATTGCGGGAACAGAGAATGAGCCATCTGAATCAATTACGTATGCTTCATAAGTATAATGATCACTCTCAAATAGAATATGAGTACCAGTCACATCTATGTCAGAAGTCACCGTACCGGTTAACGCAACAGGAACTGTACCGCCTTCGATATTGACGGCTGCACCGCCAATTATACTGTAATTACTTGGCATACCTTGTGGTAAGGTATACCAACATGTATTGTTAGATGTCCCCCATCCGAAGTTGAGATGGTAATAATCATCTGTATTGTAGCCATCGCAGTTAATAGCATGACCGGATGACCAATCTGAATGATAAATTGATAATTCGGTAGGTCGCATATGCTTCATGTCATCCATAAGAGTCTGATAGAAACTGTATGTATCATAGTCCATCCAGTTAGCAGAATCGTAATTGAATTTGCTCATAAACGCACCTACCACCATTTGAGTATAACTTCCTGAACCAGTCGACGAATAGCTCATTTCCACTGAAATTCCAGCAGCAAAATTTAGTGCGGCGAGATCTGTTCCGGTAACAGGCATATCATTTGTATAGTTAAAATCAAGAGTTGATAAATATCCATTTAACTCTGAAAATGAAGGAAAATCGTTTTCTTCATGGTCTTCGTCAATCATGATGTACGGCCAATCGTAACCGGAGTAATATGAATCTGCCTGACTAAAAGTTGGATTTCCAATATATCTATGATAATGTAAAATCATAGACATTGCAGTAGCTACACAACCAACAACTGAGCGTTCTCCTGAATCATCTAGGGGACAAAAATCATTATAGACTCCGCTCTGATTCCAGGTTGTCTCTAACCATCCATCGGTGCTCAAAGAATTCGGATATGGCCATTGTTGAAAGTCTCTCAGTGATCTGCCATTAAGATATTCATTCCAGAGCTCTTCATTACCTGTACTCGTAAGATTGTTGTTTCGATAATATTCCAAACGCAGAGAAAGGTCATCTCTTATCAAATCAGTAATGGTATATTCGTACTGACTATCCTCTTTGCTGAAATCACTTCTCAGAGAGTAGGCAATCACAGGGGGCAACATATTGTCAGATGACACAGCAATGAATCCTTCATCTGATAAATGGAATACTGTACATAGTTCTTCTTTACTGTTAACGATATTATCAAAATCGACGATATCCTTGCTTACATTCTTGTAATTGATGAAGTTCTCGGCAACTTTTCGGCGGGTTGAAACATCCTGGGTCACTGAAAACAGTGAAACAGAAATCAACAGCATGATAATAAAATACGGCTTCATACAAACTCCTCAAGCAGTTTTTTTGTTTTATATGCATGAATTGTTCCAAAACCTCAGGGCTGATAAAAAGTGTGCTTCTCTTTGATTGGAATTAAGCAAAAAAGAAATATTCAATTCATATTCCAGATATTGTGATTGCGAGTTTCCAGGAAAATCATGTTCAATATATCAGAATGATATCAAAGCAGAACACACTCTTACTTTCTATTATTGAAAAAAAAGAAGGCACATCAACATGTACCTTCTATCATAAATAATTCCGAAGAGAACTGTTCAGATTGTCTTAACTTTTCCAATCTTTCAAAACTTCTATAGCTTCCTGAATATAAGCATCTTTTCTCAGATCATTTAACCATTTTTCTCTTTTATCTTTATCAGCATCAGATTCGGGGAAATCAGATTTGTGATAGATAATTTGTCGAGCCTGATAATTCTCGTTTGGAGTTATGATATTAGAGAAATCGTCATTATATTTTCGGCTTGTTTCACGGTCACTTATGACAGACTCAAAAGTGAGAACTATCTTTGATTCATCTCTGATTCTCTTTATCTCTTCATTTCGGTTCTGGATAAACTTGAATTTCTCATTATCTTCAATTCTCTTATAAGATCCTTCTTTTAAATTTGCAATCGAAAAGTTTGGTAATTTCCACTGGGGATAACTCAGAACATCAATCGAATCTGCCGGCAAAGCATAGTCCTGTTTTCTTTCACCGATATCGTAAAAGGTAAAGCTATCGGGGAGGATAATATCAGGTTCAACACCAAGATACTGAGTAGTTCCTCCATTTATTCTGTAGAATTTTTGTATAGTTAACTTCAGACTTCCCAGAGGTTTATATTCGCTTAAGCGAGGATGAAGTGCTCTATCCAAATCCATTAAAGATTGAACCGTTCCTTTCCCAAATGTATGTTTTGAACCAATTATTACTGCTCTGCTGTAGTCCTGCAAAGCAGCTGCCAGAATTTCTGACGCAGATGCACTGAAACCGTTTACCAGAACTACAACTGGTCCTTCGAAGTATGTTTTAGGATCTTGATCGGAATAAACTTTGTGGAAATTAACTCTATCTTTAACCTGTACTACAGGACCCTGGTCAAAGAACAAACCGGCAATATTTACCGCATCAGTAAGT
>JAQVBK010000422.1 GCA_028690365.1 Candidatus Cloacimonadota bacterium | reverse complement strand
AGAAGGCATCTCACAAAGTTCCTCATATTTGCCATTTGGTACAAGCATATTTTTGAAGTATATCTTGTTACCATTAGATACATATACAAGAGGAATAAGATTTTCACACCAAAGACCGTACCAAGACTGAGGATGAACAGCATAACCTTCAGCTTGCTTCAGAACTTCTTCGCCTAACGGATTTGCCTCTTTTTTTGCCTCAATAACAGCCACTGCTTTATCTTCAACAAAAAGTAAATAATCGCTTTCTGTATTTCCATGCATTAAAGCTTCTTTAACTGCAGACGCACTGCTAGGAACATATTCATTTCTTGAAACAATATCCCAGCCAGCATTTTTCAATTGTTTATCAATCTTTACTCGTGCAATCTCTTCTGGTAACATAGCCTCAAATTCCTTTCATAGTTTAATCAACCCAAAAGTACAGAACTATTGTTTTATGTATTTCCCGCTTTTCACTCTCTCATCCTTCGGCTTCACTGCATCTGCAGGTATGACCCACAATGAATCAATTTTAGTTGCCCCCGGAATACGCTTTTGAGAACACAAAATCTGAATTCTCCGTTTTGAAATTCTCCATTTGTCTGCTGTTTGACGTATTGATAAATATTCCATCCTTCAATCTCCGTTTTCTCAATCAAATCCACAAAACACGACATAGTAATAGTAAGCCTAATCGCGAATAAAATCAATCTAATATTATCCGATTTTTTACTTTTGAAAATTGAAAGTTTAATTCCTCTCATACTCAAGCATATGGAATTTACTTTCTAAAGGCAGCCACATTCGTTTATACTTTGATACCTCTTATGCAATCAACTTCGTCTCAATGCATTCACCAATCTTTTCTTTAAAATCACTCTTTGTAATTTTTAACTGATTGCTACCCAAGCGTACTACAGGAGGATATCCTGCTTCATGCTCAAGGGCTGCAATTATACTACCACTTTCTCCCTTCGCATTTCCGCTATGAGGCATGGGTCCGACCAAAACCAAGCTATAATCAGGATTCCACTGCATTTTTGTAAAATTATAGGTCTTTGTTGCTTCATAATCCAAGCAGAATTCTATACGTTTCTTGTCGATACCATATTGTCTCATAATAGAAGCCAGAACTTCTTCAGCAACTTCAGAATGACCTATTACGACAATTTTTCCTGTATTTCTTACAGAATATCCTGATATATCCTTGAGCAGATACTGCAATCCTAGAATTTCTAATAATTCCTCGATTCTCTCCATCCTATTAAGTCTAGCGAGGATTTCTGTCAAATGTTCCTCTAATTCCGCCTTAAATTCCTCTTCAAATTCACATAACTCAGCAATATCAAACATCAATTCTCACCTCCTCATCAAATGCATTTTTAAGCCTACTTTTTGCTCTTTCAATTTTAAGCTGAAGCAACAAGATCTCATCCAAAGTAACTTGGTATCTTTCAGCAATTTTCATTTGATCTTCAATTGGCGGAAGAGGAATAATTAATTTTTTTAAACTATCCACACCTATGCTTTGAATGGTAGCACCAACTGTAATACTTTTTAATGCAGCGATTCCCTGCTCACTTTCAAAAAATGCCTTAATATAGTAAGGATTTGCTTTTTCTTCATCAAGCTCAATGATGTACATATTGCCATTTCCAATAATTCTCGTCCTTTCTTTAACAGATGCTACTGCAACCTTATACGGATATCCATTTTTTGAAATGATTAGATTATTACTTTTAATACAATACTTCTCAAGTTTCTCATCAAAAGCCTGCAGATATGGCAGATCATCACCAATAATTCCATCTTTAATATTTGCAAGCATCAAATACTGAACATCAGTTGGTGCATCTGAGACAAGCTGGTCTAATTGCGCAGCCGAAAGTTGTGCTCCCCTTGTAATTTTCTTAATTGCCTCTGCAAACTGAACTGGATACGATACATTCACCTCTTGTGATAAATACCTGTTTAAGCTCAAGGAATAATTATTTTCTCTTAACTCTTTCAAAGAGATAAACCTACTGTAATCAGTGTCATCACTCAATGAATTTAGTATCTCTTCAATGTTTTGTTTTGAGAACTCGTTTATTCGTCTACCCTCAATGCAATGTTTCGTTGTATCAACAATTCTTACACCACTTGTATTGTTATGACTGAGTACAATCATTGTTGTAGGAATAGACGTAAATTGAAACATCTTAGCAGGAAGCAAAATAATGCTCTCAATATAGCCATTTTCTACAAAGGACTTCCTCATACCAGTGTCCAACTCATTCCACGTACTTCCATTTGTCATTATAGACACTGCTTTTCCATTTTTAGAAAGCAAATTCATAAGGAGAACATTGAATAACCAATCTGATGATGTCGCTTTAGATGCCCCAGGATATTTGATCATCATTTCCTCGATTATATGAGATGCCTCATTCAAATTCTTCATTCTAAGCCCAAAAGGATAATTCGAAAAAATCTTTGAATAGTTCTCAACAGGATTCTCCTTCAACAAAAAGAACGCATCTTTCTGTTCTATCTCGATATTTCCAGACACATATTCTGTTTTAGCTCTTGAGACACTACACATTTCCGTATTTATTTCCACTCCACGGTATGTTGCGTCAGGAACATTTAAACTAGCATTGATTAAGAAAGTTCCCGAACCAGAACAAATATCAGCCACTTTA
>JAQVBK010000421.1 GCA_028690365.1 Candidatus Cloacimonadota bacterium | reverse complement strand
CTTATGGATGATTCACAGAGCCTTTCTGTAGTGTTCTCGGAGAGAAGTCCGGGAATTGCTCCGGACAGAATCTTAAGAGACGGAGATATTGTAGGAAATTATGAGGTAATTCATACTCCCGGGCATACTAAGGGTGGCATATGCCTCTATGACAGAGAGAGCAAAAACCTGATCTCCGGCGATACCGTATTTACAGACGGGGATTTCGGTCGGTTTGATTTTCCGGGAGGAAGTGTGGAAGCTTTAAGAACATCCATAAAACGGCTTTCTCTGCTTGATGTTGAAGGTCTGTATCCCGGTCATGGCATGCCGGTTAAAAGCGGCGGGAGCAGACACATAAGCGCTGCACTTCATTCTCTTGAGACTTCATACCTGTAGTTTATGGTGTCCTGAAGCACTCTGTATTAAAATGCGGAAAATACGCGGAAGATACGTGGAAAATACGTGGAAAATACGTGGAAAAATAAAGTGCGGAAAAAAGTATGGATGCACAGTTGACTAAAAGCAGAATATCTGAGGTTTTTTGTGGCTGAATCCGGAATATATTTTCTTGTTTTTAAAAACGCTGACACAAATATTGCTGTTGGAAGCCTTGGAATAATCCATTTCAAAGAGGGCTGGCATATATATACAGGATCGGCGCTTGGCAAAGCAGGATTTTTGAGGGTTAAACGGCATTTCTTTCTTGCAGAAAAGAAGGATAAAAAACCAAGGTGGCATATAGATTATCTTCTTTTATCAGATGAATTTCAGCTCAAATATGCAGTTGTTGCCAAAACCTCTGAAAGGTTTGAGTGTGAGGCTGCCAAAAAAACCGGTGGCGATAATGTTCCCTGCTTTGGATGCAGTGACTGCAAATGCAAATCACACCTTTTTTTCAGGAAAAGTGATCCTCTTGATGAATTATCAAAAATTTTTCTCTCATTTGGACTTTCCCCGCAGATAGTGGATAATGATGCTTATATGAATTTTATATAAGTTAACTTCGTGTTTTTGCATAATTTATCTATTTATGTCATTATGCCAAATATTTATTAAGAGAACGTTATGAATAGAAATGTATGAAAGTTCTTGGCATCTCCGGAAGTATGCGAAAAAACGGAAACACTGCAATTCTTGTAAAAAAAGTCCTTGATTATATAAAAGATGAAGGCTGCTCTGAATTTGAAACAGAGTACATAACACTTTCAGGGTTAAAAATTGCACCATGCATTGGATGTGAGAAATGCAGGGAGAATAAATGGTGCGTTCAGAAGGATGACTGGAACAGTGTTGCAGAAAAAATTGTTGAATGTGATGTCCTTGTCATTGGTTCGCCTACTTACTTTTATGATGTCAATGGCCAGACTAAAAACCTGATAGACAGAACCTATTCCTTATATCATGACAGGAAGCTTGCAGGTAAAAATGCAGTTGTAATTTCAGTATGTGCAGACCGTGGATGTGAGCGTACGCTTGCAACTCTTGAAGGGTTTGTAAATACTCATGGCTTCTCATCACTTGGATTTATTTCAGGAAGAGGGTTTAAAGAGGGCGATATAATAAAAGATGGTCATGCTATGAAAAAATGTATTGATACTGGTGAGAGAGTTTTAAAACTTGTGAGCAATACCCATAGGGATAGTCTGAAAACCAACTAATAATTTCTTTCATTGGTCTGTTTAATTCCAAAAAATAATAGCTTTTGGAAATAATCCTTAAACTTTTTACACAAAGCTGCAATATAATTCATATGAGCCGTATCAAATGACAAATCCTTTAATTATTGACTGCGATTGTAAAATTATATATACAGATTAATTTTGAACATTAACCAGACTCGTATTTAGTTCTGATGATTCCAATGGCAGAGATCAATGTTAAACAATATTACGAAGGCGAAGATGGCTTTCTTATACCCTCTGAGTATACTATATCTTTCAACTCTGCAAAAAAAAGTGATTTGTCCGGTCTTTTTGGTAAATATAAAGCTCTTTACGTAGATGCAGGGGAGAGCTATGTGGATGTTAAAGTGCCTGAAGATCCGTCTCTTATTCATGTTGTTGTGAATGAAATAAGTGAGATGCTTCAATGGGCAAAGGATATAGATGGTGAATATCAGGAATCAGAGAATAATATATTTGCAGATCCGTATGATTCCAAAGCTGTTTACAGAAGCAGTCTGCTTTCAGAGGATAATCTTTCAGCATCACAGATGGATGCACATTTTCTCTCTTCAGAAAAATTTGTGAAAAATGAGGAAAATTTAAAGGAAAACCGTAAGGAAAAAACTTCTTTTGTCTATGATTTCTCATCTGAATCCGAATTAAATCCTGATTTGGTGTCTGTTTCAGTAAATGATGAGATGGAAGAGACATCTTATGATGACTTGCATGTTCAAAATGATGCTGTCAGTCAGAACTCTTTGTCAGATGACATTAAACAGGAGAATTTGGCAGAATCTGCTAAAATTACAACCGGTGAGAAGGGAGATGGCGGCAGTGCTATGGCAGATCCCTTACTGACAAAAGCGGCCAGTGAGCCTTTTTTTGAAGATGAATTTGAATATCTTGAATTAAAACCTGAATATTCAGAGCCGGATGCTTCCTTAATTTCTGAATTGTCTGAAGAAAACTATTCCGGGACTGATGAATTATCTCCCTTCGGCGATGATTCTGATTTGTCTTCTTTGGATTCAGA
>JAQVBK010000420.1 GCA_028690365.1 Candidatus Cloacimonadota bacterium | reverse complement strand
GGTATGACATATTGAAGTATGACATATTGAGGTATGACATATTGAGATATGATATGAGGTATTGCATAGAGTATTGAGATATGATATAGATATAAGAGACTGGAGTAGAATATAAGATACTGGGTATGATATGAGGTATCTGGTATTTTTGAGAGGAATACCTGGCTCCGGCAAATCAACTTTTGTCAGGGAAAATAACCTTGAGCCTTACACCATCTCTTCAGACAATGTCCGTCTACTTATTAAGCCACCTGTACTCTCTGTTACCGGAAGGCCTGTAATCTCTCAAAAAATCAATCGTCGGGTCTGGGGACTTATTTACTCTCTCATTAAATGCCGTATGGAAGATGGGGATTTCATAGTTTTAGACGCGACAAATGCCGGAAACGCAGATATTGCGAAGTACAGAAAGCTTGTAAGAACTTACAGATATTCAGCTATCTGTGTTGATTTTTCCGAGATTCCCCTTGAAATTGCAAATGAGAGAAACAGGAAAAGACCTGAATATGAAGTTGTACCTGAAGCTGTAATTGATGAACTGTATTCTGTGATAAACAGGCAAACAGTGCCATCATTTGTTACGGTAATAAACCCATGTGAATTTTATGAAAGAATTAGATACAAGCCAACTAACTTTTCCAACTACAAAAAAATCCATCATATTGGGGATATAGTTGGGAATTACACAGCTCTTATGCAATATCTTGCATGCGGGCTTAACGACAGTGACCTGTATATCTTTCTGGGAGATTACACAGGCCGAGGGGCTGAAAATACTGAAAATGCCGAGATTATTAAGTTTCTGATCTCCATTATGTGCAGGGATAATGTAATCCTGCTTGAAGGAGATAACGAAAAAAGTTTTTGCTGGCTGGCCGAAGGCGAAGAACAAACTCAGGTCTCCGAGTTTGCAAATACCTGGTACGATTTGAAAGAAATGGAGCAGTTAGGCGTTACAAAAAATAATGTCCTTGATTTACATAAGAAATTAAGGACATGCGTTTATTATAAATTTTATAATAAATGCGTGCTCGTAACTCACGGAGGCCTTAGCAGCCTTCCTGAAAATCTGGTTTTTGTCGGAGCCGATCAGATGATTAATGGAGTGGGCGAGCCAGAAGATGCATATATGGTCGCTACAAGTTTCAATAAAAATACGAATGAGAATACTTATCAAGTTCATGGTCATAGAAATCCTGAAAATCTTCCTATCGAAAACGGAAGAACTTTCAACTTGTGTCCTGAGATAGAAGGTTTCCTGAGAATTGTTACGCTTAAAAGAGACGGGTTTCACAGCAAGCAGGTCAAGATCCAAAAACTTACTTTTTGAACAGAGAAAATATTCAAAGATTTAAAAATCCAATTCAAAAATCCAATTCAAAAATCCAATTCAAAAATCCAATTCAAAATTTTCAACAATAAAGGTAAACGCTATAGTGATAAAAAAATAATCCTGTAAAATTCCTTCTGTGGAAAATACAGGCTAAATTTTAAGCCCAAGAACTCAATAGAGCTTATATAAATGAAAAACTTAAGCTGGAGATCAAAAATAACGTGGATTCCTGAAAAGCCTGAGACCTTTCTGACTATCTTTGAATATACTTATATCTCCAGTGAAGAATTTTAAAATATTTTGCTCTGTATGAACTCAGGCAGGAGCTTCCTTGTTCATGATATAAGCAACCATTTCAGGATTTATTTTGCTTTCCCTTGAAACTTTTGCTTCGCTATCTTCATTGGATTTACCTTCGATTTTCATTTCTTTTATTCTTTCAATAACCGAGGACGGAACGGTGTAATATTCGTTAATGTCCTTCCTGTGCCCCCAGACATCACCTTCGATAATCTGGATTTTTTGCAGTTCAAGGAACATTTCTATGGACTTTGAGATTGTGCCCATGTAAGATTTCGGTAACTGAACTACTTCAATCTTAGGGCAGGTTTCAACCAGTCCAAATACATCCTTGTTCGAAGGCCTGAATGCCAGGTGAACAATGCGTTCATTAGGATTCAATGTAAAGATTTCTTCTCTTGAGCTAACAACTCTTATTTTCATGTTTTTCCCCCACTATGAAATTGTTATGTTTTTTATTGATAGAAGTTACTTTCACTGACTATAAATGTTTATCTGATAGTCTAACTATTTTTTACATAGTCTTCTGTTTCTCCTGCTTCCGTAATTTCCCGCAATTAAACGAATGAATGAACCAACTGAAAGAATTGTTGTGATTTAAAGGCAGGAATTAGCCAGCTAAGATAATTGTTAGATTAAAACTGATGTTAGTTAGCAGAAAGATAATGAAATAATATGTACTTCAGAATATTGAAGAGAATATTAGTAAATATACATAAATAAATAGGAAAAATTATATATTATTTAGATCTTACAGACTGAAGTTATTATATATAGTGAACCACTCAATATATCTGTCTTTGTAAATAAAGCACGTAGCTCAGATAATAGTCAAGTCAGTTTGGAAACAGAAACTAGTTAAGTTAGTTTAAAAACAAAAATGAATTAAGTTAGTTTAAAAACAAAAATGAATTAAGTTAGTTTAAAAACAAAAATGAATTAAGTTAGTTTAAAACAAAAATGAATTAAGTGGGTTTAAAACAAAAATGAATTAAGTGGGTTTAAAAATAGAATTGTTTGAGTATTAATTACTTAACGATTAATTAAATTT
>JAQVBK010000419.1 GCA_028690365.1 Candidatus Cloacimonadota bacterium | reverse complement strand
ATCAGTTATTCCGGAAAAAGGGGAGCATTGTACACAGTGCCCACAAAACTACAAAAAAATATTCTCGATTCTTTCAATATTAACTTATCCAATTCATAATAGTTATATTTTTCGGGAATTGAGGTTATATGATTCTTCCGGATATGTGCGTGTCGGATATATCAGTGGAAATAAACTCGTTTCCAGTGTAGGCGGAAGGAGGGTTACACTCTATAAATAAATAATTGACAACATATTAGCGCAATTATAAATACCTTTGTTACTTAATGAAGTAATTGATTAGTATTTAACACATAGTTTATCCGGAGGTAAAATGGAGTTTAGATCTATGGCTGATGTTTCCGGGATTACAGATCCTGAAAAAGTAACTAGCTTGAGTATCCATTCATTGGAGAACAACACGAGCTTAAAGGACCTGGACAGATTTGTCAATCTGCAAGAGCTGACTTTAACTCAGATTATTAATAGTGCCCCAGACAACAACCTGGATGTACTGGCAAACCTGAAAAAATTAGAGAGGTTGAGTATTATTCACCACAAAACTACAGACCTTACAGCAATAAGCAAACTGACAAATTTAAAATATATTAAACTAAGTGTTCCAAAGGTAAAAGACTTGGATTCCCTGATCTATTTATCACAAGTTGAAGAAATCGACATATCAGATAGTCATCTTATTCAAAATTTAGATGGATTGGCTAACATGGAAAATCTCTCCGTATTGATTGCACGAAATTGCATATCCTTGAACATAGATAGCTTAATCAATCTAAGAAAGCTGAAAACCGCTGATTTTACCGGTTGTGAGCCTGGATTAACAAACATCAATGGATTAGCAAATATGCATGAACTTGAGATACTTAGATTATCAGGAAGCTACATTACAGATATAGACGCATTAAAAAATCTGAAAAATATGAAGGAAATTGACATCTCCAAATGTTATAAGCTGGAAAATATTGATGGTTTGAAGAATCATAAACGGATTAAAAGTCTTGATCTATCGAGATGTAGTAAGCTGCAAAGCATTGAAGGATTAAAGAATCTAAAAAATATCACATCATTGAATCTCTTTGGCTGCTTTTCATTACAAGAAGCAGATGCTATAGGAAATCTAACAGAACTTACAAATCTGGTAATGATTGACTGTCACTCTCTGACTAATATAGATTTTCTTCGCAACACTAATAAAATTACCAGTTTAGACCTGTCCGGTTGCAAATCTGTTGTAAGTTTCGATGCTATTCTTTCACTAAAGAAACTCGAACATTTAGCATTGGGAGGCTGCAACTGTTTTGTAAAAGAGAATAAAAAGTATACAGAATCACATATATTAGGCAATATTCCAGCATCTCTGCCTGAACTAAAAGAATTAGACCTTTCATATAGTAAGCAATTGAAAGATATTTCCTGGTTAGCAGGCTCTAAGAAACTGCATAAGCTTAACCTGAATAATTGTTATACTTTGAGAAATATAGAAACGCTCTCGAATTTGACTGGTCTGAGATATCTATCTCTTTCTAACTGCAAAAGTATTACTGATATAGGTTGTCTCTCTTCTCTGAAAAAGTTAAAATGGTTAAGCATTCGGTATTGCAAATCCTTAAAGGATTTTCAGCCACTGACTGACTTAAAGAATCTAAAAGTCCTCTACATTGGCGAAGTTGTTAATAAAATCGATTTGGAAAAGTTGCCCAATCTTAACATTTTGTCAATGCCATATGCATCTGGAATAGAAGATATCGATTCACTGTCTGCTATGACAGATTTGACTGAATTAGATTTATTTGGCTGCAAAAAACTCCGCAATTTAGATGGATTGGCAAATTTGACTGATATAGTAGATATAGATATCAGTGAATGCTGGTCACTTGAAAACCTTGACGGATTAACAAATTGCATGAAATTAGAAAAGATAAACTTTTCCAATTGCAGGTCTCTGAAAAGTATTGAAGGGTTAAAAAGAAAATTCTTAATCTCAGAGCTTGATTTTTCTAATTGCCGTTCACTTCTGAGTCTGAATGGACTTCCCCGTTTAACGGATATTACTTATCTCAATATGTTCAATTGTTTTTCATTACCCAGCCTTGACGGAATTGAAAACCTTGTAAATCTGCAGGAATTGTGGATGGAATTCTGTACTGCTGTCTATGATTTGAAAGCTCTCCGTAAACTGAAATACCTCACAGATCTTACAATGCTTCATTGTAAGAAGGCTAAGGATATGGATGGGCTTTCAGGCATGAAAAGTTTGAGAAATCTTACTATTTCCCGATGTGTAGCTTTGCGCAATATTGATGGATTATCCAAAATAAAATCTCTCAGATATTTATCAATACGAGGCTGTAATTATTTGAAAAATATCAATGCTTTAGCCAAAGCACCAAATCTTGAAACCTTGGTCATAGAATCTTGCAGCAATCTCAAAGAAATAGATAAAATCTTCAACTCATCCAGTTTGACAAGTGTCGTCTTTCGTAATTGTAAAAAGATCAACGAGGACATTATAAAATTAAACAATAATGACAATATTGATGTTCAGATAACTTGAGCATCTAAGAGAGTTGAGTCTCAGATGTTGGTGTAAAATATAACTCATTGTTTTTCAGGTTAGTTGCGGACATTTTTGTTATTCTTACAACTTATAATCTGTAATAATCAGATATTTGATAGAAAAATATTTCATCT
>JAQVBK010000418.1 GCA_028690365.1 Candidatus Cloacimonadota bacterium | reverse complement strand
GACAAAATCCAAGAATAAATTCATTTAATGCTTTTTTTGTCATTCAACCTCCATCCATTTTACCTTTTTTATATATGCTATATCATCCTCGATATTTGCCTCTATCACAACTGCTGCTGTTCCTGCGAAATCAACTCCTATTATTTTTCCTATTGTAATTATTTCCCAATCATTAGCCAGGAGATCTCCCTGAGAGGCTATCCATGGAACAATATGCCCCCTGGTGTTCTTCATCATGATATAAGGATCACAATTACTGTTCTTCCTTCTTTGATTCCAGAACGCTTTGAGAGGGCCTGGTTTGCTGGAACCCCCTCAGGATAGCCATCCATGAGGAAGACGTACTGGTTTGAACCATTCCAGCCTTTCCTTGAAAGCCGGAAGCCTTCTTTGATCAGTTCTAATGCTCTTTCAAACGGTAAATCTGCTGGTTTCATTTCTTTTTCTCCTTTAAGATTTAAATAGCTTTCTGTTACTTTCTTCCAATTTTCGGTTATTCCTTCTGATTTCGATTTTTTGAATTCTGTCATGGTTGATTTTAATAATTCGTCAGTTATCTTCATATCATCATCCCATTTTTTCTAATAAATATGCTATTATTGCTTTTCTAGTTCTCCAATCAGAAGTATTTATTACTTCTTTAATTGTCATATCATCTATTTTCGTGCTATCTATTGCTAACTTTTTCAATTCTTTGTGATGTAGAAATGATTTGTTTTCTAGGAAAGATTTCATTCTCATCTCATCAATGAAATCTTTATTGTCTACATAGTCATCTGTTGGTGAGAATGCATAGGAATTTCCATTATTGGTGATTTTTGCTGTTATTATTTGACCTATTCCAAATCTACCAACTTTGAATTTATCGAATAGCTGTATTTTACGTTGATCCAGAACATCAGACAAGGGAATGACACATGATAGGAGTTTTTCATTATTAGCTGCTTCCCTTTCTCCTATATATATAAATTTTTCTAGCATAATTCTCGGCTCCTTGATGAAAGAAAAGGTATAGGCACATTAATATTTCATTTCTATACAATTCCAGTCTTCTTTCTCAAATACTAAACCCCCATCCTTGGAAATGTATTATTCAAAAAATCTTCAGTTCGTCTTCAAATTGTTTAAATACTTTTTTTGCATTTTTCATTCTTGGGTTTTGTTCACAATACTTGACATAAACACCATACATATTTTGAGCTTCGGTTCTGGACAGAATAATAATTTGATCTCCTGTCTCTTTTCCTCCTTTCATCAAGGCCGCTATTTGCATGCTTTATTCCTCCTTTTCTTCAAAATCACCAAGTTGGTATAAATCGTTTTTGTTCATTTAATCACCTTTATAATTTTCAAAGTTTATTAACTTCTCCGATTGCTTCATCTACATCGCAGATGAGACCGGCGAAGCGATCACATTTCTCCCTATCATCATCTTCTAACAAAATAAACGCTTCGTCTGCAAGCACTTTTGCACGCTCTAACTTTTTTAATATTCTTGTCTTGGTTGGTTTGTTCATTGTTATCAACTCCAAAAAAATAAATGTAATTAATTATTTCTCAGTCCACACAACCACCCGATAACATTGATCAGAGTTCATCAAATTATTTCATTTTCGTCTTCTTGGAAATCGATATCACAGTAGTCACAATGCCAATGCGTAGGATCAATGTTTGAATGGGTTTTCCATGTCATACCCCCAGGATAATTATAGATGTTATTGTTAAAAATTGGCTCTGCATATTCTCCGCATTTAGGACATTTTGCTGGATATTTCCTCATTGTTCATTCTCCTTCCTCTCGTCTTAAACTCCAAATACTTATACCAATCCTTAAGCTCGACATAACATTCATTTCAGTTCCTCAAGATGTCTTGTGGTTTTTCATTGGTCCGATCCATGCATATCACTTCTCCTCATAATAACGGGCAATATTTTGGGCTGCAAACAAGGCACTTGTTTTCTCTGATGAATTCTAATGTTTGCGCATCATCATCCTCGGTATTTCTGTATGGGCAATGCCATTTACTAAAATCTTTCCATGTACAGGTATGCCGACATGTTTCTGGATCAATTCCAAGGCAACCCCCTTCTTTGCATGGCATACATCTTTTATGGAGGTAAGCACACATCGATTTTGGACTCTTCATAATAAGATTTGGTCCCTATTACAACATAAGGTCTACTTCAACTAGGGACTCAACAATACCTAATGTCCTATATATATACCCTATAACAACAAGTTGTTTTTTAGTTTTAATCTTTCAGATTATTAGATACCAACAAGTACCTAATATACCTATATATATCCTATTTTAGAAAAACCCGGTTCTGCCCTCCTCAAACCGGCAATCGTCAACCGGTTGCCTATTTCCTATGCCGGCGTGCCGGAAATCGGATTCCTATTTCCGATTCCACCCCCTCGAACCGGCAATCAGATTCTTATTTCCGATTCATACCGGCAATCGGATTCCGGTTGACCATTTGAACCGGCAATCGGATGGTGATTTCCGGCCTCACCCCCTCGAACCGGAACCGGATTTCCGATTCAAACCAGAAACCGGATGTTGGGTGAATAAAAAAAGAGGGATTCTGAACATAAGAAAAATCCGCGGGCGGGTTTTTCCCAGCATTTATCCAAGAGCCAAAGGCTCTTGAGACGTCTCACGAGCTTTCAGCTCGTGGACTTTTCC
>JAQVBK010000417.1 GCA_028690365.1 Candidatus Cloacimonadota bacterium | reverse complement strand
AACACCAATAGCTAAAAACATAACATCTCCCTTATTATTTAATATGAGAACCTTTTTCTAGAAATGACCTCTTATGTCAAATCCATTTGTACTCAGAGGCATTTTTTAAAAAGCACATAATATACTCACAGAATTAATATTCCTGAATTGTAAGATACTGACTTTACTAAGACAATTGATCAATCAGAGTCAATTAGATGTTTTTCTGCAAATTGCTCCTGAAACTAAACGGATATCAATAAAGAAATCTTGAATTGATTGAAATTCTAAATGATGAATAAATTGCGTTGACAGAAATCTTTTTCATTTAAATTTATTACATAATTTTTCATTTAAACAGGAGAAACCCATGAATAATTCTGAGTATAATTTGGGCAGAATGAAGATTTTCTACTTTGTCTATTTAATCACATTCTTTTTCATTCTAAGAGCTAACAATACCTTTAATTGGGGGAAACAAACTGTAGGAACTGAATCTACACAATCTACACATTCTCGTGCCATGGGTGGAAAATCACCATCAGCTCAGAATATGATTATCAATTCGATTAGCATCTATCTTGGCACTGAAATTCAACCTGTAAGACTGGCAGTATATGTTGGAGGAACCGCCGATAATCCCGAAACTGCTGAACTTTTATGGGACGCCGGGAGTGTATCATCAACGGGAACTTCCGGTTGGTATACCATTCAGCACCCTTCTGGAGTAAGCTGGACTCCTAATACCTATACTTGGTTAGCATGGAAAAACAGCAACTCAACCGTTTTTTTCACTTATGGTTCTTCCGGAAGTGGAGATTTTCAATCAGAAAGAGGACGCAATGAGAATAATTTTGATACTTCTACAGAAGTAGTTTATCCTGAGTTATATGGGACTTCAGGCACTTTTGGACTGTCCTGGTATTCAATTTATCTTACATACAGTCGTCCTTTTCAAAAATATCATGTCTCTCCAACCGGAAATGATCTGAATCCCGGCACTATCACGCATCCTTTTTGTACTGTACAAACTGCAGCCAATTATGCTCAGGCAGGTGATTCCATATTTGTTTACTCAGGCATTTATCCAGAACAGATAACACTTCCATTCTCAGGAAGAGATAATCATCCGATAGTTTTCAAAGCAATTGGAGAAGATGATGTAGTTATCAGCGGTCTGAATGTCGAAGTTGATAATTATGGAGGATTATGGCAGATCGTCGGGAAAGAACACATTTCTATAATTGGATTTCGTCTGGAAAACTCTAATGGATCGGGATTCAGAGTTGAGCAGTGCAGCAATATTCTTGTCGAAAGCTGTTCTACTTACAACACTTGGTCATCTGGAATTAAATTCAGAGAATGTCACAATTTTGCAGCTCGTGGAAATGAGATCAGAAAAGCATGCAACGGCGGTAATGAAGAATGTATTACAGTTGCAAAATCCCGTAATTTCGATATCTGCGAAAACACAGTACATGATGGTTCTGCATTATATCTCGGCGGAGAAGGTATAGGTATTAAAGCGGGAAGTCATCATGGGATGATTCATCATAATCATGTTTTCGATTTGCCGGCAAATTATAACCCGGAAACCAGTCCGGATGGAGAGGTGGGTATTTATATAGACGCCATGTCTTTTGGCAGTGGGATTCCTATTCCTGGTCACGAAATCTGGGCTGATTCACTACTGCATGACATTGATGTTTTTTCTAATGTAGTTAGTACTCCGGTAGGAATTGCAGTTGGCGCTGAAGAAGGCGGTCATTCCGATAACGTCAGAGTTTTTAACAATATTGTCCACCATTGTTTCTATCATGGGATAATTATTACAAACTGGAATTCATATACTTTCGGCTGGAAAACAAACATCAGTATAATTAATAATACTGTTTATCGGTGTGGAAATCCTTACGGTTACAGTTCTCATGGGATTTACATTGCCAGTATACATCCACTGGACAACAATTTTATCATCAGAAATAATCTACTGAGTGACAACTATACTTTTCAAATCAGAGTTAGAGAAACTGCTGGCACAGTAACTCAGATCGATCATAATCTGATGTGGGAATACCATGATATTTCATCTGAAGATGTTTTGGGCGATGCTGTAATCCTGGAAAATCCGATGTTCAATGATGTTCTTAATAATGATTTAAGTATTTCAGAGATTTCTCCTGCCCGTGATAGCGGTAGTTTTATCTCTGCTCCTAATTTTGATATAAATGGAATTTACAGACCTCAGGGAGAAATGATAGACATCGGGGCTTATGAATATCAGATAATTCAATTATCAAAACCGACAAGTTTGACAATTTCTATTGTGGATAACACAGTGCATCTTGATTGGGAAGCAGTAATTGGTGCAACTAGTTATAAAATATATGGCTCTGATAATATTGCTTCCGGTTTTATTGAAATTTCTACCGTAGATCAAGGAACCTGCTGGTCCGAATCGGTGTCTATCTCAAAAAAATTCTACCGTGTTGTAGCTTATTCAGAATAGAGAATAGCTAATCAATTCTCTCAGAAATGAGTGAGATAAATCAACAATTATCGGCAATGAAACTTATATAAAACTTCCTGTCACGAGGACCGTCAAATTCACAGAAATAGATTCCCTGCCAGGTACCAAGGAGCAATTGACCTGCTTTGCAGATTACATTACAGGAACAACCGAAGATTGAACTGCGGAAATGCGCATCTGA
>JAQVBK010000080.1:7434-12359 GCA_028690365.1 Candidatus Cloacimonadota bacterium | reverse complement strand
TGCCAGCCACTACCAAAATTGACACGATTCTGGAAGAATTAAATAGCAATACCCCAATTAAAGCCGAAATGATTATCAAACGATTTGAAGAAATGGGCGATGACAGTGATCCCAGAGCGATTGCCACTGATTTTGGTTTCCGTGATCATCATGAGTTAGGCGGATATATGGAAAGTAAGCACCTCTTCTGGAATTCTGAAACGAATAACTACGCCGAGATGTTTGGGGATGCCACAAATGATCCCTTGGCAGAAATGGGCGATCTGGACAACAAAACTCTTCCACCAGTTAGAAAGAATCTATCAAAATCAGCTATGAGCACTGATGATGGAATAGTTGAAATGGAAGCCTACCTACCACTACTTGAGATGCTGCTTCAGAACAAGGACCGATTGATCACACTACTGATGCCGCAATCCGATGGGACAGTACCTAAGTATGCCGTTCCCGGAACCACCAAAACCCAAAGTATTTATATGTCTGAACTACTGGGGCGATTGATGAAGGAATACTGCGAAAGCAAAAATCTCAAACAACGGGATGTGGTCGAAGGTGCTCTGGTGAAATACTTTAAACGCTACGGCTATCAACGGGAGGTGGATAAGCTGCTTCAGAAGAAATAGCTAAACCAATCATCTGGAAATGGATCAGAAGAAATGCCTGGGGAGTCGATGGGGAAGTGATCCTGGAAATCATCTCAAGTCATTCCCCTAAACTTCTTCCCTATTTGCCGACGATGGCGTCACTCCTGACTATCCAAAGAAAAACGGTCAGCACCGACGGGGTGACGGCAATTAGAAAAGAAAAAAGATGGGGATAGCTGCAATCGATCAAAAAAACCACCAACGAATCTTCCCGCAGCAACCAATCGCAATCGATCAATTGAAATGAAAGGGGGTGAGGCCTATTCGAATGATTAAGTGTGATCAATTCAGCCACGATGGAACAAGCATCTATTTTAATAGTATTTTAAAGGGAAATCGGTTATAATAACATCAATATCAAAGTAGGTGAACGAATGAAAGAGACTGAAACAAAAAAGCCTGAGACAAAAGTACAGAATCCCCATGACAAGTTTTTCAAGGATACGTTCTCGAATCCCTTAGTGACCAGAGATTTCATTGAGAACTATTTGCCAGCACCGATTTTAAAAATAGTTGATCTGGATGAACTGGAAATTCAGGATAGCTCTCACGTTGATGAAGAACTCAGTGAGGTATTCTCAGATATGTTGTTCAGGACAAAAATTAATCAACGGGAAGGATATCTTTATTTTTTGTTTGAACACAAGAATTACCCTGACAGAATGGTGGCATTGCAGTTACTGACGTATATGGTACGCATCTGGAACCGGAATGTAAATAAGAAAATTGATACACATATTCCGATGATTATCCCAATGGTGGTTTGCCATGGGGAAACGAAATGGAAAATCAGTCCCATGTTCAGTGATCTGATCCTGAATTTTGACACCTTACCGGAAGAAGTCAAACAAATGATCCCCAATTACCGCTACCAGCTCTATGATTTATCCCAGTTTTCGGATGAAGATATCAAAGGAAATGCGGAACTGATGATTGCACTGTCAGTTGCCAGGGATATTTTCAAAAAAAGCGGTGAGGAATTTCTAGAAACGATTTTTAAAGCAGCCAGAGCATTAGAAGAGTTAGATGAAAAGGAGACGGGTCTTCAGTATTTTGAAACCTGTATGCGCTATATTCTATCATCCGGTCCAAAACTTACAAAGGAGCAGTTCAATACTGTTGTTAAACAATTGGAAGTAACCTACAAGAAAGGGAGTGAATTAACTATGACATTGGCTGAAGTTTTAAGAGAAGAAGGACGACAAGAAGTACGAGATATTGAGAGATATGAAGCAAAAAAAGAAAGCTTATTTGATTTGGCAATTGACCATTTAGCCCTGAAATTTGGAGTTCTTCCGGCTGATTGTCAGGAAAAGATCGCTACATTGGATCTTAAGATGCTGCAGATATTCAATATCAATATGGAAAACTTTAAAAGCATTGAAGATGTCAGGAAGTTCCTAGGTATCTGATCTCAGGAATTGATCGGAGACATGTCAGAAGATGGAATCAGTGGGCAGATGGAGTGCCACCAAACGCTGACCGAAAGGCAGAATCTCCAAGAATTTTGTCCACTAATTGCCGTCACTCCCGACGTTGCCGACAGTTTGTGTGGGAAGAATTTGGAGCACGAGGGGACGGTTCTATTGTGCACTTTACTGGCTGAAAAATACTGAGGAATCTGTCTGGAAAAGATTTTGCTGATGGCTGCAGTTTCCAGCTTTTGTCTGTTTCCAATCAGTTGCGCCAGTTTCTCCCCATCCAAAGTCACTGAAGAATTTGAATTCTCCAACCAGTCCATCTTTTTTGTCCCCAAAATGCCGTCAGTGCCGACAGTCGTGTCAGGTTAGTTCTGTTGTTTGATCGTTCCGGACTACAGTGCCAGTCGATCTGACGTCAGAGCCAACCAATCCGGACGATAGTGCCAGTGGTTTCGGTGTCAGATTCCAATGATAGTTGACGCCATTGTCGGGACTGTCGGGAAAAACGGGTCAAAATTAAGTGACAATCTCAGAAAGCACACTGAAAAGTGATCAGCTGAATCAAACCCCCATCTTAAATACATATTATAATTTTGAAGACCATTGGCTTAAGTAGTCAATGGTCTTTAATACTTTTTTGGAGGAAATCAGCATGAAGCAAATGAATGAGACGATGATTCCATTGAGATGTCATTGCTATTCAAGGATTGAGGTGATAAAATAAAGAAAAGAAAAACATGTTTAAAGGTGTCACCTTCATTGTGATAAGTTACCGGTTATGATCGTGTGTTGTCGATTCGTAAAAGAAATGAAAAATAGTAGTGATGTGAAAGGACAATAAAAATGCCGACAATTAGTATGTTTTATGGAATTATCATTCGGATGTTTTGTGCACCAGAAGAACATAACATAATCCGCCACATTTTCATGCGTATTATGGAGAATTCAAGGCCATTATTGACATTAAAACTTGTGAATTAAAAGAAGGTAATTTGCCAAAGAAACAGCTTAAGCTCGTTTTAGCATGGGCTGAGCTAAGACAGGAAGAACTACTTGCAGATTGGATGCTGGCAATGAATAGCGAGCTTCCATACAAAATTGATCCATTAAAATAGGAGGTCGAATAATGTATTTAGCAGTTATTGATGTAGAACCTTTAAATGATTATAAGTTGCTCTTAACTTTTGAAAATGGTGAAAAGAGACGTCGATGTCAGTCCATATTTGGATAAGGGTATTTTTCAAGAATTAAAGAACGAGGAAAAATTCAGGACTGTACGTGTTAGTTTTGATAGCATTGAATGGTGCAATCAAGCGGATTTAGATCCAGAGTTTTTATTCGAAAAGAGCAAAGCTTGCTAGAAGTAATTGACAAGGCTATTCCTCAAAAGCATTGTCACAGCAGAATCAAACCCCCATCTTAAATACATATTATAATTTTGAAGATCATTGGCTTAAGCAGTCAATGGTCTTTAATACTTTTTTGGAGGAAATCAGCATGACCGATTTTGAAAAGAAAATCATCAAACAATTAAAAGAGCAGTTGGAGTTTGACAGCCCATCCTATTCCCAATGGCTTCTGGGAGTCAGTCTGCCCACGATCATTGAACAGAAAGATCACCACTTGACACTGACAGCACGAGTTGTAGTCAAAACCAATGAATCTGATCTAGTGGATGGAATGGATATCAGCTTCACCCTGGAACCCATCATTGATCCGGGCTACTATGAAAACAGTCCCGACTACATGGGCGGTACCATTGAGGACAGTGTGCATTGGCTTAATCATCATGGCAAAATAGTTTTGGAACAATTGGAGGATCCCTTTGAAACAAGGATTTTAAAAGAATTGCCTATGGATGAATTAAATCAATTAGAAAATAATTCTCTGGAAAGCAGGTGTTCAAATGACCATGACAATTGAAAAAATCGAATTCCCAAGACGAGAAACCAAACAAAGCAAGTCTAAAAAAGCCCTAACAATTGATTCTGATGATGAACCGGAGGTGTCAGTCAAAGAACCTGATCCAGTCATTGCGCCATTGGAACCAACAACAACAGAAAATAATCGAGCACAAGGGGACGGTTCTATTGTGCGCGGAAAGTGCAGTACTCAGAGCGTCTACATGTCTGAACTAATGGGACGATTAATGCGGGAATACGCTGAAAGCAAAAACCTCAAACAACGGGATGTGGTTGAAGGTGCTCTAATTGAATACTTTAAACGCTACGGCTATCAGCGGGAGGTGGATAAGCTGCTTCAGATGAAATAGTCAAAAACGAATCATCTCGAACGGATCAAAAGAAAATGGGGGGAGTCTGAAAAATCAAGGATCTTCACCTTTTTCTTCCGTTTTTGTCGTCAGTATCGTCCGTGGCGACAATTGACTGACAGCACTGACGCTACTGACGATCGGTTTGGAACAAAATGGGCGAGACTATTTACAATCGATTGGATTGGATCAGAAGAAATGAATGGGAAAAGTGATCTGGGAAAGTATCTGAAGTCATTACCCAAATGTCTTTCCTATTTTCCGTTGGGTGGATCTGTCCTGACAATCTCAAGAAAAATGGTCAGCAGTAGTGGGAAGTGGATAAGTTACTTCAAAAACGTCGATCAAATTGTTTCAAATCAAGGAATTCCCAAAAAAGTTTGCCCCGTATTTGCCGTCAGTCGCGACAGTCCCGACAACTTTCTGCCAGGACTGACGCGACTGACGGCAATTTAGGGAGAAAAAAGATGGGAGTCAGATCGGAGGTGATGGATTATTTCAAAGCGATGGCGACTATAGGCTTGTTCAGATCGATGACAGGTATCGATTTCTTCAGATTGATTAAAGTGATGGATTATTTCAAAGTGA
>JAQVBK010000080.1:0-7334 GCA_028690365.1 Candidatus Cloacimonadota bacterium | reverse complement strand
CCATGACAAGTTTTTCAAAGATACGTTCTCGAATCCCTTAGTGACCAGAGATTTCATTGAGAACTACCTACCAGAATCGATTTTAAAAATGGTTGATTTGAGTGAATTGGAAATTCAGAATGGTAGCCACGTTGATGCAGAACTCAGTGAGTTATTCTCAGACCTGTTGTTCAGGACAAAAATTAATCAGCGGGACGGGTATCTTTATTTTCTGTTTGAACACAAGAGTTACCCTGACAGAATGGTAGCATTGCAGTTACTGACATATATGGTACGCATCTGGAACCGGAACGTGAATAAGAAAATTGATACCCATATTCCGATGATTATCCCAATGGTGATTTGTCATGGGGAAACGAAATGGAAAATCAGTCCCATGTTCAGTGATTTGATTCTGGATTTTGACATCTTACCGGAAGAAGTCAAACAAGTGATCCCCAACTACCGCTACCTGCTCTATGATTTATCCCAGTTCTCGGATGAAGATATCAAAGGAAAGGCAGAACTGATGATTACACTGTCAGTTGCCAGGGATATTTTCAAGAAAAGCGGTGAAGAATTTATGGAAACGATTTTTAAAGCGGCCAAAGCTTTAGCAGAGTTGGATGAAAAGGAAACGGGTCTTGAGTATTTTGAAACCTATATGCGCTATATTCTGTCATCTGGTCCAAAGCTTACAAAGGAGCAATTGACGACTGTTATTAAAGAATTGGCAGTAACCTACAAGGAAGGAAGTGAAGTAACCATGACATTGGCTGAAGTTTTAAGAGAAGAAGGCGTTGAAAAAGGGAAAAAAGATGGCTTGTTTGAATTGGCAATTGAGCATTTATCTTTGAAATTTGGAGTTCTTCCGACGGAGTGTCAAGAAAAGATTGCCTCACTGGATCTTAAGATGTTGCAGATATTCAATATCAATATGGAAAACTTTAAAAGCATTGAAGATGTCAGGAAGTTCCTAGGTATCTGATCTCAGGAATTGATCGGAGACATGGGAATCACTAAAGTGTTTTTTCAGTATGCCCACATTATTTTCAACATTTCCTTTTTGATTGGGACAATGAGGGGAACAGAAGCGAACACTAAATTTAAAATGATCCGACAATTCCTGAAATAAGGCCGTTAGTTTTTGATCGGAGCGATTCGCTTTCGAGAAAATTCTGGCAATCCGCATGTTGTCAAGGATCAGCTTGAGTGGAATCCCGCCAACATCATTGACAAACTGATTAAAGGCCAGGCTGAAGGATTGGCCGCTGCAATCTTTCATGGCATAAGCCTTTTTATAATTACTATAGGGAAATGAAAAAATAGCCAGTGCAATCCGCCTTGTCTTAACTGGGTCATTGATATGCAGACAAATGGTACCCCAATCAAACTCTACCGCTTCACCTGGTGCATGAAACAGATTCAGATGGCTTTCAGCCAACATATTTTTGCCGTAGCGGATCAGTTCTTTGGTTTTTAGAAAAGATAAGTTGTAACCTTTGGCAAGAACCAGTAAATGAATTTTTTTCTGGGTCAGTTTTTTCCGTTTATAAATATTGTGAGAAACACGTTGCATACATAGTGCTTCATTGATAAAATTTTGAACCTCCTGAATCATTGGGTCGTAGATGGGTCGCTGATTCAGTGAGGGATAGGGCGATCCGGTCTTCTTAAAGCGTTTGCTGGTATTGAATACGGTTGTTGTGGATATGCCAAAAGTTTCAGAAATATAGCGATATGAATGACCATTAATAATCAGATTAAGAACTTCTTCGTAGGTACAGTTATTTAAGATCATGTGATTCTCCTTAGTTGATATGAAAACCGATGATAACACAGAATCATTCACACTGTCAAATCAGGGGAAAAGGATTAATTGAATCAGGCTCTGAATAATAACTCCTTCTGACATAGCTGGCAGAAAAAATAATGGCGATTTCACTGGAAAAGAATTCGCAAGTGGATCAAGTTTCACGCTTTTGTTTGTTTCCAATAGATTGCGCCAATTTCCCAGCTGATAATTTCACTGAAGAATCTAAATTCTCCAGCCAGCCATCTTTTTTGTTTCTAAATTGCCGTCAGTGCCGACAGTCGTGTCACTTGAATCTTGTTAAAATGATTCCGGACTACAGTACCAGTCGATCAAACGACAGCGCAACCAATCCGGACGTGGGTGCCAGTGGTTTCAGTGTCAGAATTGCAATACCAGTTGTCACCATTGTCGGGACTGTCGGGAAAAACGGATCAAAACTTAGTGGCCATCACCGATTTCTCAGAAAACCGTTCCAGATTTCCCCACAATCACCGGTTCCCTGAATTAACTCCCCATCTTAAATACCGTATTACTTTGAGGGTTGTGTCAGAAAATTTAAATAGCCAAAATCATTGCAAGAATATAACTTCCGAGTTATAATGAAAGTATAACAGAGAGGTTATTAAGCCTATGTATAAAATAAACTTTTACACTGATCAAAGCGGGAACGTTCCTGTACGAGATTATTTGGATGAGCTTGCAAGTAAAAATGACAAGGACAGCCGAATAAAATTTAATAAAATACAAGATTATATTCAAATGCTAAGTGAAAATGGAACAAGGGCTGGTGAACCCTATGTTAAACATTTAGAAGGAGATCTTTGGGAATTAAGACCGTTAAGAGACCGTATTTTATTTATTGGTTGGGATGGAAATCGTTTTATTCTACTACACCATTTCATGAAGAAGACACAGAAAACCCCAAAACGTGAGATTGAACAAGCGAAACGGTGTATGAAAGATTTTATTGAAAGGAGTAAATAAACATGAGCAACAAAAAAATAAGCCCAATTGGTGAAAGTTGGGAAGACTATCGAAAAAGAACATTCACCCCGGAAGAAATAATGGAATCTGATTTGAGAGTGGCATTAATAAGCGAATTAATTCGTGCCAGAAATGATCAGGGAATCACTCAAAAGCAGTTGGAAGAAGCCAGTGGTGTTAAGCAACCCGTAATTGCCCGAATGGAAAAAGGCACAACTGATCCCCAATTGATGACCATTCTAAAAATACTAAGACCACTTGGCAAAACCCTGGCTATTGTGCCAATCGAAGAAAAACAACCTCGAAACGTTCATTTTAAAACATTTAAAAAGGGTAGCATATTCAAACAAAAACCCATGAGATAAGTCTCAAAAGGACTGGTGAAGGAAGTTCGGAAAGAACGGTTTGAGGAAAAGAAGGAAAAGAAGCAATGAGAATCATGCTGGTCACCAATGTTATGATCTCGACAATATTATAAAAGAACAGTAAGTGACTTGCGATACCGGTAAAAAATAAATAGAGGGTGAAGATGGAACTAAAGGAATATATTGAAACAATAACAGATTGTCAGAGATGGAAACAATTTTTAGTGGGTCATTCAAAAGACGAACTTGCTGAACTAATAATCAACAGGATGCTAAGAGATTCTGGTTTCAGCAGAGAAGTATCACAAATTAGTGAAACGATCGTTATCTGTTAAAGATTCAATTGATGATTATGAAACTGAAGTCAATTATGAAATAAACAAAAAGAATCCGGATGTGTATTTTTTAACGATTCTAAGCAATAAATTATTGGAGCGTGCAGAATGTACAGATAATTTGCTGGAACGGTTAACCGTGTATGCTTCTGTCAGTACGAATCTTGATTGTGCTATTGATTATGGTGCGGGTTATAAAAATGAAGACGAATTTTTGCTTATTGAAGTGATGGATACTTGTCGTGATTTGATGCTGGATGCCATTGAAGAACAGAATAAAGATTTTGTTGCCGAGGAGCATTGAAAATGAGTAAGACAAAAGTAAGTCCCATTGGATCAAGCTGGGATGAGTTTGAGAAAAGAGTATTCACAGCGGAAGAAATAATGGAATCTGATTTGAGAGTGGCAATGATAAGCGAATTAATTCGCGCTAGAAATGATCAGGGTATCACTCAAAAGCAGCTGGAAGAAGCCAGTAGTGTATATGCAACCAGTAATTGCCAGAATGGAAAAAGGGGCAACTGATCCCCAATTTAGGACCATTTTAAAAATACTAAGTCCATTAGGAAAAACCCTAGCCATTGTTCCAATTGAAGAAAAACCACACCGAAACGTTCATCTTAAAACATTTAAAAAGGGTAGCAAATTCAAACAAAAACTCATTAGATAAGAAAAGTTGGTGTGATAAGTTGCTTTCAGGCACTATCTCCAAATTTTGGTAAAATAGTACTAAAGTGGGAGGTGGTTGTTTGGGTAGAAAACCAATGTTAGAATATAGCGGTGGGATCTATCATTTGATCCAGGGAAATAACCGGGAGGTGGTATGATGGATTTTGCAAAAGTAATGTCAAAAGGTCAAGTGACGATTCCCATCAATATTCGGAAAAAATTGAACCTAAAGGAGGGTGACAAGGTAGTCTTCATCGAGAAAGATGGCTACATGGTGATTGCCAACTCAGCTATGCTTGCTCTCGAACAGGTTCAGAATGCCTTTGATGGTGAAGCTGATCGTTTGGACTTAAAATTAGAGGAAGACGTTGTGAATCTAGTGAAGCAAGTAAGAAAAGAACGGTTTGAAGAAAAGAAGAAAAAGCGATAATGAGAATTTTACTTGATAACAATTTCTGGATCGCTTAGGGATCGGATGGATATCCAAAATCAGACAACACTAAATAGAGTAAACCTATCTAATTTTCTTAAAAGCATCCACTAGTCTTTTTACATCTGCTCTTACGGATAATTCAAGTTTCACAGAACTTTTTAAAAGACTCCCTGCCAGAATCGATCTTAAAGACCATTGATCTGAACAATCTGGAACTGCAAAATGGCACCTACATTAGTAAGAAACTGGAAGAAACCCGCTCGGATCTACTGTTTCGAACCACTATCAATCAGAAAGAAGCCTATCTTTATCTTCTTTTTGAACACAAGAGTTACCTTGACAAAAATGTAGGCTTGCAGTTATTGAACTATCTGGTCGGCATCTGGAATCAAAAAATTAAAAACGAAAATGCCAAACATATCCCCGTGATTATTCCGATGGTTATTTATCATGGGAAACAAGACTGGAAACTTGGAAACGCTCTGGACACAATGATTCTTGACTATGACGAATTGTCGGATGACATCAAACAGGGGATCCCCAATTTCCATTACCATGTCTATGATCTGAATCGATTTTCAGATGAAGTAATCGTAAGGGGTTCCATCTACTACGTGACGCTTTCAATTCTGAAACATGTCAACCGGCAGAATGATCAGGAATTGCTCGAAGCTCTCCAAAGGGTGGCTACGGCGCTGAATGCGATGAGTGAAAAAAAGACAGCTATGGAGTACTTCGAAACCTGTCTGCGTTATGTTTACGAAGTTGTACCAGAATTTTCAAATGTGAATGCAAATATTGTTCAAAAATACATTGAAGGAATATTTCCTGAAGCGACTGTTGCAAAAATCACATTAGGTGATGTTTATAATGTAGATGGAGACACGCTGTCTGAAGACACAGCGGGTGATGTATTCTAACTCGATCTGACGTCAGAGCCACCCAATCCGGACAGTAGTGCCAATTGATCTGACAATAGAACCAGTCAATCCGGACGAGAGTGCCAATGGTTTCGGGTCAGATTCCAATCTCAGTTTTCACCATTGTCGGGACTGTCGGGAAAAACGGATCAAACTAATGTGTCCATCACCGATTTCTCAGAAAAACGTTCCAGATTTCCCCACAATCATCGGTTCCCTGAATCAAACCCCCATCTTAAATATCGTATAATATAGAAGATCATTGGCTTAAGAAGTCATGGGTAAAAACCGGAAAAGTCCGGAAGCGTCCCATCTACGGCAAGCAGCGCCTTTATGAAAGAAGTTGTTGTCAGTTGGAAAACGCTGATAAATAGAGGGTTTGACGGTGCAAAGCAACAAAGGAGAATAAAATTCCGAAAATTAGTGTGTTTTATGGAATGCTGGCAATGAATAGGGAGCTTCCATATAAAATTGATCCATAAAAAAAAGGAAGGTGACAAAGTGGTCTTCAGTGAGAAAGATGGTTACATGGTGATTGCTAATTCAGCGATGCTGGCACTGGAACAGGTTCAAAATGCCTTTGAGGGTGAAACAGAACGTTTGGACTTGAAATCAGAGGAAGACGTAGTGAATCTTGTGAAGGAAGTACGAAAAGAACGTTTGAGGAAAAAAAGAAGGAAAAGAAGCGATGAGAATCATGCTGGATACCAATGTTTTGATCGCAGCCGTCATTTTTAAAAGTGCGGTTATCAATGAATTAAGGAGAATTTCATGTTACCTAAAGAATATTTTAATGAATTGAATGAGGAAGACTTATGGACTGAAATCGAAGAGTCCTATCCACATATAAAAACGATCATGGGAACAATGGTAGGTCGGTTTAAAGCACAAGCTTATAACAAAGGCTTTCAGGAAGGTTTCAAAAGCGGTGTCAGCAAAGGCTTTTTGAAAGGATTTGATGAAGGCGAACAGCATCAAATGCTAGCGATAGTCGTAAAAAAAATTATAGCGAAATTTGGGGCAATTTCTTTCGATAATTATGAGAAACTGCGAACATTAAAAGAGGTTGAATTGGAAGTAGTGTTTGAAAAAATCGATAGTCTTTTAGAAATTGAAGAACTTAGAAAATGTATTGGTTTATCATAAGAGCACCGTTTATAATGACATGTGATAGTTTAAAATATTTTTGGCAAGATATTAATAAAGGAAGAAGATGGAATTTTTATGACTGCAAAAAAAATTAACAAAGGCTGGTTTTTTGATAATACTTTTGTTACTGAAGCAGCGATGAATAACTACGTGTCATTTTTCGCACAGGGCTATCAGGAACACCAAGAAGAAGTTGTTTGTAAGATATTGATTAAGATGTTAGGTAAGAAATTTGGTGATTTATCTGATAAATATTGCAGTCGCTTAAAAAAATTGGACTGGATACGGTTAGAGGTTTTATTGGATAATATTGATAGCTTTGAAGGGATTGAAGCTGTTGATAAATACTTTTGTTTTGATGACGAAGAAAACTAAAGCTGTGAAAAAGTCCTAACCAGCCCTGATTGGCTTAATAGTATGGCTGAAAAAAACAGCGTTAATTGTTTTCAAATATTGCAAAAATCACTTATGAAAAAACTGCATATTGCAGAGATGTTCGAGCTGATTAAAAAACTAGTGTAATGTATCGTTGATCATTATAAATTCTATCATCGCTCGGGAACACTGTTTTAGGCGTTCGCAGGTATCAGTTTGGGATATAACGAAATTAACTTTTCACGGGCCTGATTGTTTGTGAAATGCCAATTGATTTTCGCGATATTCGTATTTCGTTCTATTTCCCAT
>JAQVBK010000079.1 GCA_028690365.1 Candidatus Cloacimonadota bacterium | reverse complement strand
TTAAGGAAGAAGGAAGTGTCCTGAGGCAGGGTGTTAGAGGGAATGGAACAAACAAAGTTTTGATCAGAGCTTTCGATAGTCAGCTCGTTTAATCCACCCCAATAAGAGTTCAGACTAAAAGATTCCATTAATTGCATATTGTTGTTGAAATTATTTTCTCCGAAAGAAGCAGGGATATTGATTTTAATTCGTAATTGGATGCTGTCCTGATTTATAAATGGAAGTGGAATTATGTGCCAGTTTTGAGACATTGATGGAATAGGAGCTCCGGTAATTTCAGTAATCAGTGTTTCTCTACCAAATTCGGATGATTTTACTTCAAAAATTTTTACGGTGAAAGTCCCGCTGTCAATCTTCCCCAGATTTTTAACTAGAAGTTTAATAGCCGGCTGATTATCAGAAATTGTAAACTCGGTGTGCATAACTGCCAGATCCGGTGATTCTACTCGATATGAGTAGTTTCTCGTAGTAACTTCTGAATTGGAGTTGGTAAAAATTTTGAAAAAATAGTCTATATTTCTGCCGGCTGGAAGAGGGACAATTTTGTCGATTGTGACATATTTCTTCTCAATTTGGTCAAAAAACATAAAAAAGCGTTTTGGTCTATTTGGACCTCCGGGGATGGCATTGTCTATTCCATTGACATAGCACTCTACTCTCTCTATTCCTTCCGGATGGAAGAATCTTCCGGAAATTGCAACAGAATCATTTTCGGTAACGGTTTTCGGGATAGTTAGCAGGTCAATAACATTTTCTTTGCCAACTGAGATTTTTGTAAATGCTGCATATTCAATTTCATCATTGTAGGCATAAACTTTTATGAACCTTTCATAAATGTCTGAAGTGGTGACGGGTAAGGTGTATTTTGTGGATAGAATTCCGTTAGTGACCGGAAATGGGTAAGTAAAATAACCGGGTGCACTCATTTCCAGATCATCGAGAATGTGAACTCTACCTTGTTGAAAACTGTTATCAAGTGGAAGCGATATCACGATTGTATCTCCTTCCTCAGGAGTATAATTACTTATGAAGATATTGTCATTGATGATTGGTAGATGAAGATTGATTGCCGGATCTCCGATAAGTGCACATCCTTGGGTAAGTGCACGTTTTGCCATTTCAAAATCATTGGGAGCGTAATTAGTGCTATAGCTTGCAAAAAATTTTGCTTTAGCATAAGTTACTGCGTCTCCGATATTACTGATTCCTAACTGGAAAATAGCCTCAGTAAGATATTGAGAGAAAATTAAGTCTCCATTTATGTATCCTAAACCGGTAAAACCAACCTGGGCAATTGCCCCTTTATTGGCAGAAAGTATCATGGCTTCGCCCATACATTCTCCACGCATAGTATCAAATGCCGAACCATAACAAGACATACTGCTCACAAAAGGATACACTGAGTTATTTAAAGTGGAGATATCATTATAGTTCAACAAATTATAGTCAGCCCAGATTCTACCACCGCCATGACCCATGAACTGAACAAAAATACTGCCTTCGTTTATAGCATCTTTTAAATCAAAAGTACCGCCCTGATACTGAATTGGAACGGTTTGTACTGCAGTATAAACTCTGTTTACCAGATAGTATTCGGGGATTTTTCCGCGTCTGATATTTTCACTTTGAATAGCAAACACATCGTTATTATCGGTGTTTTTTCCACCGGCAGAAAGAGTGATATTTGTCTGCCACATCTTATCTACATCAGGATTGTTTATGTATCTTATAGTCTTTTCCACTACAGGCATTATCTGATCGGCAGACCAAACGTTTATCCTGCTGATATTGAAATCTGAAATGTAATCGTCTCCAACAATGCAAGAATACCAGTTATCGCTGGCAGTTGCACCATGTTTATAAGTCCAGATATTCTTGAAGGGTATTATGTTGAAATTTCTGGCAACACTATTGTCTCTTTCATCGTAAACCCCGTCGCCCAATAATAATACATGAGTCAACTGCGGGGGAGCCCAGTTATTGTAAGCATAAGCAAAGAAAGTTTTAATTGCTTCAGCTGATCTAATCCCTGAATTAAATTCGTCATAGATGTCTTGTGTAGTGACGATCATCGTATTTAATCCCTGTTCCTGCCATGTTTGCTGCAACAACAGGGTCCCTTCATCAATAGAGAATTCGGGAGAAGTAACAATGATGTACCGGGCAGAATTCATTGGGCTTTTCAAATCAGAAGGAATGTCAGGACGTATAAGCTTAGGGATCATCTTTTTTGTTTCAGAAACAGCTATATAAACAGTCTGATCTGAAAAAACCTCATCCTGAAAAGTGATTTTGTACTTAGTGCTTGTACCAGATTCAAATTCGTCAATTGTGATATTTTCTATATAGCTGGCGTTTTTTTTATAAACATGCAGTAGCTCAGATGAGAAATTTTCCAGTTGGAACTGGTACAGACCATATTGACGATCGGAAGGTTTTGTGAAAGTGATATAATCATTATCGGTTTTGTATTCTCTCCAGTAAGTAATTTCAAGATAATCGAGCAGGATTTGTTCTCTGTCTGTAGCGGGTGTATCGCCCGGAAGACTGACATAGAGATTGTTGTTCCCGTGAGATAAATACTCATTAGGGAGAGGTTGATTTTGGAAAATTTGTTCAGATTGTCTGAACCAATAATGATTTCCAATTAATGAATTGTTTATTCTTACGAAAGCATGATGATCAGGAATATCGTTTGATATATTATCAAGGTGGGTTGAACCCAACAGCGAGACTTTGGCCGAGAAACGGTAATCAGAAGACTGATATGGATAATCTAGTACAAAAGGTATTACTTCCATGTTGGGTGCACTGAATTTTCTCCAGAACCAAAGATCTTCTCTGGGGGCATTTTTATAGGCATTCAAACGATCAAAGAAATTTTGTTCCTGAATATTGATAGTTTGTTCATAAGCTATCGGGAGAATAAGATTATTGGGATTTGTTTCTTGAATTCCTCCGTTCTCTACCGCCATTCGTACACTGAGTTTTCCTGTATAAGTTAAAGTGTAAACATTTTCCGAAGTATAGTCATCGTGGTATTCTACATCACCAAAATGCATATTTCCGAAGAATTCGAAGTAGTCACCCGGATCAAAGCTGCCGTCTGATTCTCCCACAAATCTAATCGGAATTTGACCTGATTCATCTGAAAGCTCCAGATAACGGGGATCAACACTGTTCCAATCTCCGAATGTGTATGAAAATCCCAGAGAATCCTGCCATACCGAAAGATTTTCCGTTAAATACTCGTACGTGACTTTATAGATTCCTTCTCTATCAATAACAAATTGAATCTTGTTTACATTTATGCTGCGGTTAGAAGGAGTGTAATGCGACTTCTCTCTTGGTAAAATCCAATTTGATGAAGTCTTATTATTAAGAAAAATACTGTTTCCATATTTTTCTGTGAAGCTGTTACTGCCTCGTTCTTCTGAGCAATGTTTTTTTGATCCGGAAATATTGATTCTGAAGACTAGTTCTCTTGTAACTGTGAGTCTATTTGCCTTTGCTTCAAACTGAAATGGATTAACCAGGACTGAAGCAAATCTGCGTTGTGAGATGAATCCCGAGGAACCCTTTTCTATTAAAAGATAAGGGTATGTTTTTTCTGATGTGTAGATGTCTTCAGTTCTAAATGTTTCAGGGGAAACGCTATTCCCATCGGTGGATATTATTGCATTGGGTATAATACAAATATCATTGACGACAACTTGTTTTTTTTCAATCAAATCTATGCTCAGATTACCATCTGCAGGAATTCCGAAAATCTCAGTGAAGAAAGGAAGCTGAGGATAACCTTCCAGATTAGTGATATTCGCATTGGAACAAATTATTTCAGAGTATTCTATGCCTGAAACGAATCTTCTATTTACTGAGTAATGAGGTAAGGTGAATTTTACTACCGAAAAATCCTCAGTTTCTTGAATAATTTCAAATGGGTTTGCTGACAAAATAATCGGCAGCAATAAAATTAGAACTATAAATCTTATCATATCAGACTAATCTTTCCTTTCAGAGAACAAACCTTTCTTACCAATATCTGTTCTGTAGTAGATTCTTTCGAAGTTAATTTTATTCATATTATCGTAAGCGAGATTTATTGCCGATTGTAAAGTATCAGCTTTTGCAGTTAACATCAAAACTCTGCCACCACTGGTTACCAAATTTCGACCAGTTTTTTTTACCCCAGCAGTAAATAGAAGCAGATTATCATTTTCTCTAAAATCAGGGGTAAAGGTGATGGGCTTGTCTTTTTCAAAACTGCCCGGATAACCACCTGAAGCAGCTACAACGGTTACACAAGCCTTGTTTTCCCATTCCAGTTTAATTGTATCTAATTTCTGATTGATTATTGCCTGGCAGATTTCTGAGAAGTCAGTTTTAAGCAATGGTAGAACAACTTCAGTTTCAGGGTCTCCGAAGCGGGCATTATATTCCAGAACATAAGGTCCTTGTGGTGTAATCATTAATCCTGCGAATAGGATACCTTTGTATGGATGTCCTTCTTTGATAAAACCGTCGATTATTGGGCGAAAAATACTTTCGTCTATTTTGTGTTTAAAGTCATCATTTACTGATACCGGTGCATATGCTCCCATTCCACCTGTGTTTGGACCATTATCGCCATCGTACACAGCTTTATGATCCTGAGAAAAAATTGTGCTCACAAAATTCTTACCGTCGCAGAAAGCAAAAACAGAAGTTTCCCATCCTTGCAAAAATTCTTCAATGACAATATTTGCTCCGGCATTTCCGAATTTTTTCTCAGACATAATTGTGCTGACAGCAGATTTTGCTTCTTTATAATCAGAAACGATAACAACTCCTTTTCCGCCAGCAAGTCCATCTGCTTTAATTACTTGAGGAAAACTGCAAGTGCTCAGGTACATCACAGCTGATTCATAATCATTAAATACACGATACTTTGCAGTAGGAATTGCAAATTTTTCCATGAAGTTTTTGGCAAATACTTTGCTTGTTTCAATTTGAGCTGCGTATTGAGTTGGTCCGATTACATCAATATTCTCTGCAGATAATTTATCAGTAATGCCTTCAGCTAGTGGTTGTTCTGGTCCGATGAAAACGAAATTTATGTTTTCTTTTTTTACAAAATCAATAATATCACCGACATTTTTCAGCTCAATAATGCTGATAGGATCTTTCATTCCTGCATTTCCAGGTGATACAAAAACATTTGTGCATAATCTGCTTTTCAAAAATTGGCGAGCAATTGCATGTTCTCTGCCACCACTTCCTATTACCAGAATATTCATGCTATCTCCATATAATTAATCAAAATACAAACTTTTTAAAGAGATAATTCTGTCAATCATAGATATGATTTGAAGCGAAAAGGATTGATAGACAGTGGATAAAGTTTGATGCTTTCAATATTTATTGTCTTCTAAAAATTTGACTAACCGCTATTAATGAAAAAGCTGCCAACTACTTGTAAAATAGTAAAATAGCATTTATTGACTAAAAAAACAATTTGGTGGTAGAATTTCCATGTCAAAATTCTTGTTGACAGCATATCCTCTATAATGATTTAATATAAATTACATTATTAGTATACTTTGAGATGGAGCATAAATGGTAAAAAGCTATAAGATTCTGATAGAAGGAAGAGTTCAGGGCGTTGGTTACAGATATTTTGCCTATCATACCGCACTCAAATCGGGACTAAAAGGCTATGTCAGAAACTTAAATGATGGGAATGTGGAAGTGCTGGCAATTGGTGAAGAAGATGTTTTATCAAAATATATCTCAGAATTGAGGAAAGGACCAGGTTTTGCAAATGTGTCGGAACTGTCTTTTATAGAATTGGATGCAACAGGAAATCATGAGAAATTTATTATTAAGTATTGAACTTTTTTTTATACTTTTTTTTGTTTCAGTTTTGCTGTCAGATCTTTACTGTTTCAGAAGTAATCCGGTTTATATCACTCAGTCTGAGAAGTATCACATTGTAAAAAAGAATGATACTTTGAGCAGCATAAGTGAAGAGTATAAAATATCTGTGAGCGATTTAAAACTATTCAATAACATAAGCTCGGATAAGATATTTGTGGGACAGAAAATCCATCTTTTGCCTCGGGAAAATTCTAAGAGAGAGTATGTTACTGTCAGAGATATACCGCCCGTAAAATATCATATTGTGGAGAAGGGGGAGACAGTCTACAGAATCTCAAAAATGTATGATATAGATATTTTAGATATCTTAGATTACAATAATCTTACTTCCTTTGATATTAAAGCAGGACAGAAAATATGGTTGAAAGAGGGCTATTCTGAAGAACATAGTTCTGAACAGAAATCACATAATAAAGAAACGGTTGAACAACCCAATCACCCAGTTGTTGCAAAAAAATCTGTTGAACAGATTGATTATGATCAGTATGTAGTGAAAAAGGGTGACACCCTATACCGGATTTCTCAGAATTCTGGAGTTAGCGTAGAGGAAATAAAGAAAATTAATAATTTGAAAGATAACAACATAATTGCAGGTCAAAATCTCTTTCTAAAACCAACTAAAAGCGTAGTTACTAATAAACCTGAAGCTAAACCTAATCAATCTCAACCTGAGAAACCGATTAGCAATAATCTGTACATGCCACTGCAAGGTAATGTCTTATCAGAATTCGGCATGAGAAATAATAAACCGCATAAAGGTATTGATATTGGTGCAAATCAGGGAGAACCAATCTATGCAGTTATGGCTGGCAAAGTTGCTTTTGAAGGATATCAGCGGGGCTACGGCAATGTAATTGTTCTTGAACATGAAGGTTATGTCATGACAGTATATGCTCACAATGAGAATAATTTAGTCAGACTAGGTGAAGAAGTAACAAAAGGACAACCGATTGCTTCAGTTGGGCAAAGTGGTAATGCCGAAGTACCACATCTTCACTTTGAATATAGAATAAAAGGGAAGGCAATAGATCCGAGAACAGTGTTGCCACTAAAGAAAAAATGATAAAGGATAAGAAAAAAACGTTAATCAGTGATGCCTCAAAAATTCTGGGGATACATGAACAAACAATTAGAATGTACGAGAGAAGGAAATTGATAAAGCCTTCCCGCGATGACAAAAATAATCGTATATTTGATGAAAAGGATATTGTCAAAATTACTAACATCGTAACTTTGACACAGGAAATTGGTATGAACTTGGTTGGAGTAAAAGTTGTTTTCGCTTTGGCAAAAAAATTTAAAATGAATGATGACGAAGTTTGGGATTTTATACAAGATCATAAAAATGATTTTTTCTAAAGTCCTTATTTTTGTTTAGTCATCTTGAGGAAAATATGGCAGAAAATGTTTTCGAAGATAAAGGTTTGCAAAATTATTTAAATGAAATTGCCAGTGTACCTACATTGTCTAGAGAGGAAGAGCATGAACTGGCTCTGAAAGCAAAAGCAGGTGATCAAGAAGCTATGAATATACTGATAATGTCAAATCTGAAATTTGTTGTAAAAATTGCTGCAAAATTTCAGAATCGGGGCATGAAATTATCTGAACTAATTAGTGAAGGTAATATGGGACTTCTAAAGGCTCTGGAAAAGTTTGAACCGGATAAAGACATTAAACTTATATCTTATGCTGTTTGGTGGATTAAACAAAGAATCATGTTTGCTCTGGCTGAAAAAACTTCCGTTATCAGAATTCCCATAGGCAAAACAAACTCAGTTAACAAACTGAAAGCAATTAAAGACAAAAAGTTGACTGCTACTGGGAATTCGGCTTCAATGGAGGAATTGATAGCTCAATCAGATATGAATAAAAAGCAGATAAAAAAACTGGATTTTCAGAACATTGAAGTTATTTCATTTGATGATGTTGCTTCCCAAGATGAAAAGATGAATCTGCTTAAAGTGATTCCTGACTCTGATGCAATTGATCCTAAAAATGCCTATTTTGACGATAGAATTATGACCGTGATTGAGCAATCTATTTCTCAACTTGATTCCAGAGAGCAATTTATAATCAATAAATATTTCGGTTTAGATGGCGAAGACAGTCAGAATTATGCAAAAATATCGGAAAAACTAAATATATCCAGAGAAAGAGTAAGGCAATTACAAAAAGAAGCTCTTACCAAGATTCTACATGATGTTACTAAGGAGCTCGGTAACGATATAAATAGTTTGATTGTCGATTAGAAATGCTATATTGAATGTATAATTATTTAGTTACTTAGTACAGTAACTTCAGAAGGACAACTATGTATAAGCGAAAACCTACCAGACAGATAAGAGTTGGAAATATTTCAATCGGGGGTGATAATCCCGTAGTTATTCAATCAATGACAAATACTGATACCAGAGACGTAGCTTCCACTTTAGTACAAATCAAACAGTTGCAATCGGCAGGTTGTCAGATAGTACGTTTGGCTGTTCCTGATTCTGAAGCTGCTCATGCTCTTAAAAAGATCAAAGAAAACTCAGAAATCCCCATTATTTCAGATATTCATTTTGACTATAGACTAGCCTTGCTGTCTTTGGAGAGTGGGGTAGATGGTCTCAGAATAAATCCGGGCAACATTGGTAGCATTGAGAATGTCAGAAAAGTTGTGGAACTCGCAAAAATGAGAAAAGTTCCAATTAGAATCGGAGTTAACAGTGGTTCACTTTCAAAAGACATTATCAGAAAATATGGCGTAACTCCTGCCGGATTAGTAGAAAGTGCTCTGGAGCATGTCAATATTCTGGAAAAGCTACAATATCAGGAAATAAAAATATCAGTGAAAGCTTCATCAGTTCCATTTACCATCGAAGCCTACAGACTGCTCAGTCAGAAGGTAGATTATCCATTACATCTTGGAGTAACAGAAGCAGGAACTGAATACAGTGGTACAATAAAATCAGCTATTGGTATTGGAACTCTTTTGGCAGAAGGAATTGGCGATACAATCAGAGTTTCTCTCACCGCAGATCCGGTTAAAGAAATTGCTGCCGGAATTGAAATTTTAAAAGCTCTCCATCTCAGAAAAGGTCTTCAACTTATTAGCTGTCCTACCTGTGGTAGAACGCAGATAGACTTGATTAATCTGACAAAAAAAGTAGAGGAAGTTCTCATGCCTTACTCAGAATATGATTTTACTGTTGCAGTCATGGGCTGTGCAGTAAATGGACCAGGAGAGGCAAAAGAAGCAGATATAGGAATTGCTGGCGGTAAAGGGGAAGGATTGATTTTTCGGAAAGGCGAGATTATTGCAAAAGTGAAAGAGATAGAGCTGGTAGATAAGTTCTTAGATGAGTTTTGCAAGTTGATTAAGAAATGCTCGGATTAATTATTTTAGTAAAAGAATCTTTTTTAGGCTGGGAAAATTTTCTAAACGAGTGGATTATCAATTTATTAAAAAAGGGAGTTAAGGACTACTGATTATATTCTACAGTTTGTTATTTAGGATTTTGTGGTTCAAAGATTATTGTTTGACGCAAACCCCTAACTCTATCCTTTAACTCAACCCGATTTAGTTTAATTTGTAATCAGGAGGGTAACTTGGCTGAAATTATTACTAATGATAAACTGTTATTGGAAAGAGTTATCAGAGACATTCTACCAAACCACGACAGACTGCATTTTCTGGTGGGATATTTCTATTTTTCGGGTTTTAACACACTCTGCGATAATTTGAAAGATAAATCTCTGAGAATACTTGTCGGAATGGATATTGAAAGGGAATTTTCTAATCAAATTAAGCAATTCGGCTATGTTCTCAATCAACAGGACTCAAACCTGCAAATCAGACAAAGATATTTTGAGAATCTCATACATGTTTTTAACGATACCAACTATTTCGACAACCCCATTAACGAAGCAAATTTCAGAACATTTCTGAATATGATAGAAAATGGTCTGATTCAAATCAGGAAGACCCGACAACCAAATCACTCCAAGTTGTATCTCTTTGAGAAGAAAGAGAGTCTGAAATCGGGGGGATTAGAACCGGGTATTCTGATTACCGGTTCTTCAAACCTTTCGGTATCGGGATTATCAAACAGAAAAGAATTTAATATTCTCATCTCAGAGAAAAACGATTTTCTGGCTGCAGAAGAGTATTTCAATACTATCTGGGAAGATGCAGTCGATATAGTAGATCAAACTACCTTCCCAATTTTCAAAGAACAATTCATTGAAAAAACATGGATTGGATCAGACCCTGAGCCATTTGTTCTCTTTCTCAGGGTTTTGCAGGAATATTTTCATCAGGAAGATTCAAAAATCAAAATGCCCGAGGATATTTCTCAGAATTATCTGAATCTTGAGTATCAAAAAGATGCAATTATTCAGGGAATTGACAAGTTGAACCGTCACAACGGAGTAATTATCGCTGATGTGGTTGGTCTGGGTAAAAGTATAATTGCTTCAGTGATTGCCTACAATATTGGATTGCCAACAATCATTATCTGTCCACCTCATCTGATTGAGCAGTGGAAACACTACAAGCTGCAGTTCAAATTTCCAGCAGAAGTATTTTCCGCAGGGAAGATAGACGAAGTTTATGACTGGCTTGATAACAAAGAAGAGTATCTCATAATTATCGATGAAGCTCACCGTTTCAGAAACAACAAAACACATACTCACGCTGAGTTACATAAAATCTGCGCCGGCAATAAAGTGCTTATTCTGTCTGCTACTCCTTACAATAACTATCCCCAGGATATTTATTCACTGATCAGCCTGTTCCAGATTCCGGCTAAATCGACCATTCAGACCATTGACAATCTGGCATCGGTTTTTCACAGATTGATAAAAGATTACAAAAAATTAACTAAAGATTCCAAAGACAAAAAAATCACTGACAAACAGTACAAAGAAAAAATTAGCCTGATCTCCAATCAAATAAGAAATATTCTCTCTCCGGTTCTTATCAGAAGAACAAGAACAGATTTAATAAAAATTCCCAAGTTCTATGAAAATATAAAAATGCAGGGGATTGATTTTCCAAAAGTCCTGCCACCGGAAATTCTCACTTATGAGCTGAATGAGATAAGTGATCTCTACCTCGAAACCCTAGAGATGATAAATTCCAATGACGAAAAAGGAGAATTCTTTGGGGGAGTTCGATATAAACCTGTCGTCTATCTGAAAGAGAGTTACAAAAACAAAGCCAGAGAACTGCTTTCGGAACTTAGTGAAGGTGATTTATTTATCCAGGCACAAAGAAATATCTCAAAATTCATGAGAAGACTTTTGGTGAGAAGATTCGAAAGTTCAATTGAAGCTTTCAATAAATCCCTGATTTCACTGATAAGATCTTCAGAAATAATTCTCGAATGGTATGAAAGACTGAATGTAATACCGGTTTTCAAAAAAGGTAAACTGCCCGATATCGATGATATTCTGGAGGAAACCGGCGATGATATGCAGAATGAACTGTTTGAAGCAGCTCTGGAAAAGGAACTGGAGTCATTCATTGGAAGAGGATTAGTTCTAATTCCGCGGGATTATTTGAAGAAAGAGTTTGCTACAGATTTGAGCAAAGACATTGCAGTCCTGAAAAAAATCTATGCGAACTGGTTTGAGAACAGGCAGATTACAGATTACAAACTGAAAGGACTCCAACAGAAACTGAGTGATAAACTTACAGAAAATCCTCATAGAAAAATTGTTTTATTCAGTGAATTTGCTGATACGATTGATTACCTTTATAAGAATCTTAAAGATGATTTCAGAGTGATGAAATATACCAGCGATGATTATTCAAGCGCTAACCGTAAAACTATATCATTGAATTTTGACGCCAGCGTTCCCACTGCTAAACAAAAAAATGATTATGACATAATTCTTGCCACTGATGCTATTTCTGAAGGTTTCAATCTTCATCGTGCCGGAGTAATTTTCAATTACGATATCCCTTATAATCCCACCAGAGTAATCCAGAGAGTTGGCAGAATCAACCGCATTGATAAAAAGACTTTCAATGAAATCTTTATCTGTAACTATTTTCCGACTCCGACAGGAGAACGAGAAACCAGAACCAGAGAAATCACTACTCTCAAGTTCTCCATAATCAATAACCTTCTCGGTTCTGATACTCTTGTCCTTCACTCCGATGAAGAGCTGGTCTCTTACTATCACAAGCAGTTTAATGATTTGCAAAAAGCTGAAGAACAAGAATCGTGGGATACAAAATACAGGGAATTGCTGGACAGGATGCAAAAGAAAGAACCGGAACTCTGGAAAAAAGCTCAGAATTTATCTCATCGTTCCAGAACTGCCAAAATAAATACTGAAAAGCAGGGAGTCGTTGTTCTCGGTAAGAAAGGTTCAGAATTCATCTTCAAATATTCCGAAAATGGTGACAAAATTATCAGTCTGTCTTCTCAGGAAGCAATTCCCCTGTTCGAATCTGATGTTTTCGAAAGAC